>JAGHSP010000418.1 GCA_018065815.1 Candidatus Sodaliphilus limicaballi
TGTTGTGAAGTCGATATGTGCGTTGTTTTAGAACTCCTTGAAGGTGAGAGGCAGCAGGTCGCATGCGCTGTCCAGGCGGTAGATGGTGTCGTTGCCCACCATGAGCACTTCCATGGGGAAACCTGCGTTTTTCTCAAACTCGATGAGCGCCTGCCGGCACACGCCGCAGGGTGCACAAGGTTCCTCGACAAACGCGCCGCGGGTGAACGCGGTCACAGCGATGCTCTTGATGCCCACGCCGGGATAGTTGGCTCCGGCATTGAAGATAGCACTGCGCTCGGCGCATATTCCCGCGGGAAAAGCAGCGTTTTCCTGGTTGGCGCCCTTGATTGTCACGCCATTCTCAAGCAGGACGGCAGCGCCCACGTTGAACTGGCTGTAGGGGGCATAAGACCCCTTTGTAGCCTCTTTTGCGAGGTCAACGAGTTTTTTTTGCTCTTCGGTTAGCTCTGAATAAGAGTAAACTTGTATCTTTGTGGTGATATTTTTTTCTGTCATGACATTTAAGATTTACTTATAATGGTTCTATTGTCTTGCAAAGATATTGATATTTTCTCATATTTCAAGCAAAAAACGGTTTTTTGCCTCATTTTATTGCATGTTTTTGCGCCTGCGGCCATGGCGCAAGGGCTAAACGCACGTTTTTTGGCCTACATCGAGCAGTTCAAGGAAGTGGCAATGGAGCACTGCCGCACCCACGGCATCCCGGCCAGCATCACCCTGGCGCAAGGACTGCTTGAGAGCAACGCCGGGTCGAGTTACCTCGCGTCGCGCGGCAACAATCACTTCGGCATCAAGTGCCACCGCTGGTCGGGCGAGGCTGTTGAGTATGACGACACGTTGCAGCACGACTGCTACCGCAAGTATGGCTCGCCCGAGGACTCCTACCTCGACCACTCGCGTTTCTTGCGAGGCAAGCGATACACCCCCCTCCACTCACTTGACACCACCGACTACCGCGGATGGGCGCATGGATTGAGAACCTGCGGCTTTGCCGAGGATCCTGAGTATCCGTAGCAACTCATCGCCATCATCGAGCGATACACCCTGCACCGCAACGACTCTATCGCTATTGCCGCTCCTGCGCCACCGGTCAAGGGCAAGGAAGATGCAAGACACAAGAATCGCAGGGAAGACGCGAAGAAGAATAGGGAAGACGCGAAGCAAAACGGCGCTGTGCCGCCACCGCCCAAGAAGCACAAGCGCGACCAGGCCGCTGTGCCGCCACCTCACCCCAAGGTGCAGCAAGAGTCTCCCTCTCGCGACAGCGCTCAGCCCGCAAGCACGGGTGAATCCAAACGCCGCACCATGGTGGAGCAAGATCCCCAGGGCAAGTCGTCGGGCAAAACGGCGCAAGCCAAACGCCAGCGCAACTCCCGCACCGTCATGTCAGGCAAACCCCTCACCGGCAATGCCGACAACGACGACTAGGGATGAAAAAATAGTTGCCATTTGGTGGGCATTTATTTGGTGTGAACGCAATTCTTTTTCTAACTTTGTAGCATGAAGTGGATAATTTATATAGCGCTTGCCGTGGCAGCCGCCATGATGTGCGCATGCGACAATAGCAAATTCAGCATCGTTGCCGACATTGAGAACATGGGCAACCAGAATGTGCACGTGGTGTTCCTGGGCGACTCGGGCGTGCACGACTCGTTCATACCCACGCAGGACAACAAGTTCGGCATAGAGGGTAACTCGCAGGAGCTCACAGTGGTGAGCGTGCTCGACAGCCAGAACAAGCCGCTGTTTCGCGTGGCAGTGCGTGGCGGCGAGAAGGTGAAGGTGACCGGCGACTTGAGGAAACCGCACGAGTATGAGTGCGAGGGCAGCGAGACGGCACAGGAGTGGATGAAGTTTGAGAAGGAGCATGCCGCGCTCTACGACACCCCCGACCGCACCGCTCTCGACCGCGCCATTGAGCAATATGTGCACGACAACCCCTCAAGCGTGGTGTCGGCACTGCTGCTAGTGCATGATTATAGCGACCAGGGCAGCGATCAGGCAAAGAAACTGCTGGCAAGCCTTGACGAGAGCGCCCGTCCGGCATCGCTCGTGTCGAGTATGCAGCAGCTTCACGATGCGGCAACGGCAAGGCCCATCACCCAGCTGCATCCCATGATGCTGTGTGGCACCACTGGCGACTTTGAGGCATTGCAGCCTGCCACATCGCGCTCAACGTTCATCTACTGGTGGCTCGAAAACAACCCGGCCAGGCACGCTCAAGTGTCGGCCATCAGGCAAATCGCTTCAAAGCACGGCGGCGACGTGACCGTGGCCGACGTGTCGCTTGCCCCCGACAGCATCGGGTGGCAGTACATCATCAAGAGCGACTCCGCTGCGTGGAAGCACTACTGGGCACCGGGCGGAATCCTGGACCCGTCGATCAGAGACCTGCACATCACAAGCGTGCCGCTGTGCATCGTCACCGACTCCATGGGGCGCCAGCTCTACCGCGGCAACGATATCCCCGCCGCCCAGAAGGCCCTGGAGAAATACCTGGGGAAGTAAAATCTCAAATAAGATATGGGCAGATGTGCTAAAAATGCCAAAAGGTGTGCGATAGGGTTTCTTTCCGTTTTGCTCATTATGTTTGTGGTTTGGATTTTTCCGAATCACAAGTATAATGGTATAGATATTTCCCATTACAACAAAGGCCTTGATTGGAGCTCTGTAAAAACCGACGAGAACATTAAGTTTTGTATTGTCAAAGCAACAGAAGGAGAGTCGTGGGTTGATGGCCGGTGTGTTGACAATGTGAAGAACTCTAACAAAATCGGCCTGAAAACTGGCTTATATCATTATTTTCGCACAGGTGTGTCGGGTAAAAGACAATTTGAAAATTTTGATAAAGTGCTGAAACAATGCAAATATGACATTATTCCCGTCGTTGATGTAGAAGAAAAACACAATGATTTGTCGCTTGGAGGATGTGCCAACGAGAACCTTGATGACTTGCTTGAATGTTTCAAGGAAGAATATGGGTATTACCCTATGGTTTATTTTGGCAGTTGGGATGCTCTCAACACCCTTCCTGTGGTCACAAAGTGCAAGTGGTGGCTAAGGTGCATCGGGTTCCGCAACCTTGCCCCTTCTACGATTCAGCAGGTGGGAATACGCAAGATGCATAATAGTTCGTTGGATTTAAATTACTGTTCAGACATAAGCAGCATCATGGTTCCGGAGAAATGATTTCCACACCAGGGGCAGGTAATCTTTTTGGCATGAGGTTTGTCTGTTTTGGCGTAAAAATGCAGTATGTCTTTGCTCTGAAATTTGGTCGAAATAGAAAAAACACTAAATTTGCACATACATATTACAAATTACAAACTATCAAAACAGCATTAGTATGAAGAAGTATTTAGCTGAAGCTATCGGTACATTTGTACTGACATTTCTGGGCTGTGCAGCAGCCGTGAGCCTTGGTTGCAGTGACGCAAACACCGCCGCAGTGGTGGGCACAGCGTTTGCCTTTGGTCTTTCAGTAGTCGCTATGGCCTACACCATAGGCGGAATTTCGGGATGCCACATCAATCCAGCAATCACTCTGGGTTGCCTGCTCACAGGCCGCATCTCGGCAAAAGATTGCGCTGGTTACATGGCAGGTCAGTTTGTGGGTGCTATCGTTGCAGGTGCTGCGTTGTGCGGTTTCTATGGCTGCGAGTCGGGTCTGGGCGCTAACGGCATAGGCGCTGGCTGTGACGGCAGCGTTGCTATCGCAGTTGCTGTGGAGGCTGTTCTCACTGCGCTCTTTGTGCTCGTGGTGCTTGGTGCGACTGGCAAGGACAACGAGTCAACTGGCAAGCTGGCTGGTCTCGCTATCGGTCTGTCACTCGTTCTTATCCACCTCGTGGGTATTCATTTCACAGGCACATCGGTTAACCCCGCTCGCTCGGTGGGTCCCGCTCTCTTCGTGTGTGGCGATGCCTTGAAGAACGTGTGGGTATTCATCGTGGGTCCCTTTGCAGGCGCTGTGGTGGCTGCTGGCTTGTGGAAAGCCATTGAGGTTAAGAAATAACCAAATATCATCATCCGTAAACGAAAAGGCTGCCTCGAGATGGTTCAAGGCGGCCTTTTTGTGTGTGCCTTTTTCGACGGTTATTCGACGGCGAAGTGCAAGTTTGTGCGTTTGGGTTTGCGTTTTCGTTGAAATAGTTGTATCTTTGTAGTTTGGATAATTGAAACCATAAATAATGAAGAAGTTTTTCAAGCTGCTGGCGCGTTTCGTGCCTCCTTATAAGAAACAGATGGTGCTCAATGTGGTGTTTAACATCCTTGAGGCATTCCTCACGCTGTTCTCGTTTGCCCTGATAATCCCCATCCTTGAGATGCTCTTTGACATCAACAAGGCTCACTATGACTTCATGGCGTGGGATAGCGCCCACGTCAAGACGGTCGTTGTCAACGATTTCTATTACTATGTGCAGTGCGTGATTGAGGCCCACGGCCAGTCAACCGCGCTTGCGGGCATAGCCGCTGCTCTGGTGGTGATGACCTTCCTCAAGGTGATGACGGCATTCTTGGGCTCGTTCTTCATGGTTTCGATACGCACTGGCGTGACCCGCGACCTGCGCAACCAGATTTACAACAAGCTGGTGTCGCTGCCCATAGGGTTCTTTTCTGGCGAGCGCAAGGGCGACGTGATGGCGCGCATCAGCGGCGACGTGACCGAGGTGGAGACTTCGATAATGGCTTCGCTCGACATGATGTTCAAGAATCCCATTATGATAGTGGTGTGCCTCACGATGATGATCATCACTAGCTGGCAGCTCACGGCGTTTGTGCTCGTGCTGCTTCCCGTGGCAGGACTGCTCATGGGTCAGGTGGGCAAGCGTCTCAAGCGCAAGTCGCTCGAGGCCCAGAACCAGTGGGGCGTGCTGTTGAGCAATATCGAGGAGACCATAGGCGGCCTGCGCATCATCAAGGCTTTTAACGCCGAGAAGAAGGTGAAGCAACGCTTTGAGCGCGAGAATGAGGAGTTCCGCAACATCAACAACCGCATGAACTGGCGCCAAGTGCTGGCCCATCCCATGAGCGAATTCCTGGGTACAGCGGTAATTGCCATCGTGCTGTGGTTTGGCGGCACGCTCATCCTGGGCGGCGACAACACCATCACAGCTCCCTCGTTCATCTACTACATGGTGATTTTCTATAGCATCATCAATCCTGCCAAGGATCTGTCAAAAGCGTCCTACGCCGTGCAGCGTGGCATGGCGTCGATGGAACGCATCGACAAGATCCTGCTGGCCGAGAATAATATCAAGGATCCCGAGCAGCCCCGTGAGCTGACAGGGCTCAAGCAGGGCATCAGCTACAATAACGTGCGCTTTAAGTATGCCGACGCATGGGTTATCGACGATGTGTCGATCGACATTCCTGCCGGCAAGACGGTGGCACTGGTGGGTCAGAGCGGATCGGGCAAGACAACGATTGCCGACCTCTTGCCGCGATTCTACGACGTGCAGCAGGGCAGCATCACCGTTGACGGCATAGACCTGCGCGACTACCGCGTGGCCGACCTGCGCAACCTCATGGGCAACGTCAACCAGGAGGCAATTCTCTTTAACGACACGTTCTACAACAATATCACCTTCGGCGTCAACGATGCCACTCGCGAGCAGGTGGAAGAGGCCGCGCGCATTGCCAATGCCTATGACTTCATCATGGCCAGCGAGGACGGCTTTGAGACTAACATAGGCGACCGTGGCTGCAAACTCTCGGGCGGTCAGCGCCAGCGCATCAGCATAGCGCGCGCTATCCTCAAGAACCCCCCCATTCTTATCCTCGACGAGGCAACCAGCGCCCTCGACACCGAGAGCGAGCACCTGGTGCAGGAAGCCCTCGACACCCTGATGAAGGGACGCACCACGCTGGTGATTGCCCACCGCCTGTCAACCATCAAGAACGCCGACGTGATATGCGTGATGCAAGACGGCAGGGTAGTGGAGAGCGGTACGCACGACGAACTCATGCAGCGCGACGGAGCCTACCGCAAGCTGGTGGAGATGCAGAGCTTCTAGCACCACCGTGCTTTGAGCGTCAGCTCAAGGAAAGTAAAGGAACAAAAAACTATAACAATAACACTATGAAGAAACTGATTTTACTGCTTGTCGCCACAGTGGTGGCAATGAGTGCAATGGCAGCCGACAATGGCCAGCGCAAGGCAACAATACACCTCAAGAGCGGAGAGTATGCCACCGGCACTATCGTGTCGCGCGACAACGAGAAGGTGGAAATCCAAACCGTCGAGGGACTTAACTATGTCTATTCAATGGACGAGGTGGCGTATATCTCGCACGAGATGAAACGCAAGAATTACGACACCAGCAAGTTCCGCGGATTTGTCGATCTGGGTTACTCGCTAGGCTTCGGCGCTCCGCGCAACGACTACTGGATGGTGGAGACCTCGTTTGGTTACCAGTGCAAGCCCAACCTCTATGTGGGCGCTGGCATAGGCCTGCACAAGTTCAATGCTGTCATCGACTCTTATCCCCCTCGCACCGACTATAAGGATCCGCAGCCCAACGACCCCGACCTCAACAAGTTCCCCTTTGTGCCGCTGTATGCCGACGTGCGCTACAACATGCGCAGCGAGAACTTCAACACACCCTGGGCAGCGCTCAAGTTGGGCGGCAGCGTGTTCAACCATGGCGGCTTGTATGCATCTCCCTCGCTGGGGTTCCACTTTGCATCGAGCCAGTTCTTCTCGTTCAACGTGGGCGTGGGTTATGCCCTGCACACTGCCCATTACAAGCTGTGGTGCACCGGCGATACTCCCGGAGCCATCCCCGACAAGAGCGGCAAGAGCTACCTCGACAAGACCGGCGTGTTCCACAATGCATTTGTGAAGGTGGGAGTTGAGTTTTAAAAACGGCAAATAAAAAACACATAAATCATGCTACGCAAAATCAGACTTACCCTGGCAATCGTGGTGTTCACTCTCATCACGTTGCTGTTGCTTGATTTCACCGACACGCTTCTCGTGTGGCTGGAGTGGCTTGGCGACATCCAGTTTGTCCCGGCCGTGCTGGCGCTCAATGCGGTGGTCATCGCTGCGCTGGTGCTTCTCACCCTTGTGTGCGGCCGCATCTATTGCTCTGTCATCTGCCCGCTAGGTGTGATGCAGGACCTCGTGTCGTGGATTCATGGCAAGAAGAAGAAAAACCGTTTCACCTATTCGCCAGCCAAGTCGTGGCTGCGTTATGCCATGCTTGCGGTGATGGTGGCGGCGTTTGTTGCCGGCGCTGGTTCGCTGGTGGCTCTGCTTGAACCCTACAGCAACTATGGCCGCTTTGTCGTCAACCTGTTCCAGCCTCTGTATATGTGGGGCAACAACGGCCTGGCAGCCATTGCCGAGCACTATAACAGCTATGCGTTCTACAGCGTGGACGTGTGGATGAAGAGCCTGCCCACATTCATTGTGGCGGCGGTGATGTTCGTCCTGGTGATTGTTCTTGCATGGCGCGGTGGCCGCACCTACTGCAACACCCTGTGCCCCGTGGGCACAATTCTGGGCACGCTGGCACGGTTCTCATGGCTCAAAGTGCGCTTTGACGAGGACAAGTGCCGCAACTGCGGCTTGTGCACCAAGAACTGCAAGGCATCGTGCATCGACTTCAAGAGCCACAAGGTGGACTACTCTCGTTGCGTGGCTTGCGGCAACTGCTTGGAAAAGTGTAACTTCGGCGCGTTGACTTATGGCCACAAGGCTGCAAAGCCTGCGGCAAAAGAGACTGCTGCCCATGACACTGCCGACACTGCTCGCCGCGCTATGCTCGTGGGCACAGCGATCGTGGGCGCCGACCTGGCGCTGGCGCAGGCAGGAAAGAAGGTCGATGGCGGACTGGCGGTGATTGAGGACAAGCAAGAGCCCAAGCGCAGCACTCCGCTCACTCCCCCGGGGTCGATGAGCGCACGCAACATGGCGACGCGATGCACCGCATGCCAGCTGTGCGTGAGCGCTTGCCCTAACCAGGTGCTTCGCCCCTCGACCGACCTCATGACCATGATGCAGCCCGTCATGAGCTATGAGCGCGGATACTGCCGCCCCGAGTGCAACCGCTGCTCTCAACTGTGCCCCACGGGAGCCATCAAGCCCATAGGCACCGACGAGAAGGCGGCGATGCAGATAGGACACGCGGTGTGGATCAAGAAGAACTGCGTTGTCATCACCGACGGTGTTTCGTGTGGCAACTGCGCTCGCCATTGTCCCAGCGGAGCCATAGAGATGGTGCCACTCGATGCCAACGACGAGAACTCTCCCTTCGTGCCGGCGGTCAACACCGAGAAGTGCATAGGCTGCGGTGCCTGCGAGCACCTGTGTCCCTCGCGCCCCTACTCGGCAATCTACGTCGAGGGCCACGAGCAACATCGCACGATATAAATAATTATCAAATTTGGTAATTATAAAACCGTCAACAAACTAACTTGTTATGAGCGAGTTGAGTTGATGATGCGAGACAACGGTTTGAATTATGAACGTTTGTCGGGCGAAGGTGGTGAATTTGAAAGCGTGCGCATCAATTTGCAATATCGCTTGATAATACAAACATCTGCCGATGGAGAAGAGGTTACAATAACAAATGTAAAATTGATTAAAATCACAAATCATTATGCCGACCTATAGTTTTAATAATGCAACGCCATTTGAAGCCATTCAAGTGGGGGAATACATCAGCGACGACCTTGCCGCTATGGGCATGACTCAAAAGGAATTGTCTCAGCGCACAGGTATCCCAGCTCCCCACATCAATCAAATAATTAAAGGGAAGCGACGCATAACAGCAGAGCAATCAATTGCTATAGCTCAAATAATGGGTTATGAAGATGCTTTGTTATACATGTTGCAAGCGCAGCATGACATAGATAAAGCGAAACTTGCCAAGCAAAATGACGTTAAATCGTCTATGCTCAAAATTGCGGCGGTATTGTGATAAAAACCACTAAATTCTACTACAATGGACAAAAAGATACTTTCACGCCGCTCGTTTCTCAAGGCTGTGGGCCTGGGCGGTGCTACTGTGGCTGCTGGCTCGATAGTGAGCTGCGCCACGGGCGAGAAACAAGAGAACCCCACCGAGCCCCCTGTGGGACAGATGACCTATCGCACCAACCCCAAGAACAACGAGAAGGTGTCGATCCTGGGTTACGGCATGATGCGCCTTCCCACCGTTGACTCGCAAGGGTCGGCACGCGAGGACGGCGATGCCGAGATCGACCAGGAGATGGTAAACCGCCAGGTGGACTATGCCATCGAGCATGGAGTCAATTACTTCGACACGTCGCCTGCCTACTGCAAGGGCCGCAGCGAGCACTGCACTGGCATCGCGCTGGCACGGCACAAGCGCGACGAGTTTATCATCGCTACCAAGCTCTCTAACTTCGCCCCCGAGACGTGGACCCACGAGGCCGGTGTGCAGATGTTCCAGAACTCGCTCAAAGAACTGCAGGTTGACTATATTGACTACCTGCTGCTGCATGCCGTGGGCGGTGGCGATGACCCCGAGGACGCGATGAAGAAGTTCAACGCGCGCTACATCGACAACGGTGTGCTCGACTACCTGCTCGAGCAGCGCGAAAAGGGCGTGATCAAGAATCTGGGATTCTCTTACCACGGACACATCGAGGTGTATGACTACCTGCTGTCGCAACACGATAAATATAAGTGGGACTTCGTGCAGATCCAGCTCAATTACTTCGACTGGAAGAATGCTGCCGAGAACGATGAGGATAATGCAGAATACCTGTATAACGAGCTTGTGAAGCGCAATATCCCTGCTATCATCATGGAGCCCCTGCTGGGCGGACGCCTTGCCAAGCTGCCCGACCCTCTTGCTGCCAAACTGTTGCAGCGCGAGCCCGAACGCTCGGTCGCATCGTGGGCCTTCCGCTATGCCGGCACCCATCCTGGCGTGCTCACCGTGCTCTCTGGCATGACTTTCATGGAGCATCTCAAGGACAACCTCAAGAGCTACTGCCCGCTGAAGCCCCTCAGCGACGAGGAGATGAAATTCCTCGAAGGCCTCGGTTCTGAACTGGCGAGCTACGAGACCGTGCCATGCACCGCCTGCAAGTACTGCATGCCGTGCCCCTATGGCATCAACATACCCGCAATCTTCTCCCACTACAACAAGTGCCTCACCGAGGGCAACGCGCCGCAGGAGAAGACGTCGCCCACCTATGCCCGCGAGCGCCGTGCCTTCCTAGTGGGCTACGACCGCTCGGTGCCCAGGTTGCGCCAAGCCGATCACTGCATAGGGTGCGGACAATGCTCGCCCCACTGCCCGCAGCGCATCGACATACCACGCGAGCTCAACCGCATCAGCGACTACGTCGATCGCCTGAAACGCGAGGGAGAGTAACCACACACCCGCATAAAATACACAGAGCCTTGCGACATCCCGTCGTGAGGCTCTGTATAAATAAACCCATAAACAAATCTAACCTTTTGAAGTTCTAATTTTAGAAGTACTAGAACCAATTTTTTTATTAACCGATGCAAAATTACTGCTTATCTTGCAATAATTATAACACAAATGTTGCAATAATATGTAATATTGTGCAACATTTGGCGCGATGCGCAGTTGTGGTGTGTTTTTTGATACGCGAAATGGAGGTTTCGCACCGTTGACGGCATGAACGAATGTAACGACTATGGGCAATAAAATGCGTTTTTACTTGCTTTTTTGCCCGAAAAGTGATAAATTTGCACAATAATTTGACATATTACTAACACCAGGCATTGCACGTGTGCAGTGCTGTGACATGGCTTTAAAGCCTTTAAACATCTACAATTTATGAGACATTTAACAGTATTTTTGATGCTTGCCGTGGCGGTGCTGGCAGCCCGGGGCGAGACATTCACTTTTTTGAACCTGGCCAGCGATGCCCAGCATGGCAGCTCGTTTGTTGCCACGGGCACCAAGATAACATTCAGCGGCAACGATGCCGTGGTGACATCGGGCGGAGTAACAACGAAGGTGTCGATGAGCGGGGTCAAGTACCTCGAGTTCTCCAACACGCAACTGGGAGCCGACGCTCTCAAGGGAGATGTGAATGGCGACGGAATGGTGGACATCACCGATGTGAACTGCTTGATAAACATAGTCCTGGGCACGGCGTCGCCCGGTGATTATAACGGTAGGGCATTTATCAACGATGACGATGAAGTGGACGTCTCGGACGTTAATGCGCTGATAGCACTCATCGCTGGTGGTGCGTGAACCGGCGAGAAAATATAAAGGCGGGTGCCTCGACATAATTAATAGACCCCACCTTAAACCATATTTTCGCCCTGATTGTCTTTTCTTGAGAGGTCATCGGGGTGGGTTATATGCAATAAGATGCAACAAATATGCGTTATATATAGGTATATATGATGGAAGGTATTATAGCGAAATATAAGCCCATCACCCTTGAGGAGATGAGCGGCATAAAGCTGATGAACCGCATCGACACAAAGTTTGTGACGTCGGTTCCGCAGCTGTTGCTCCTTCTCGAGATGGCTCGCGACAGCTACCGGGTGCAAGAAACCGGTGGCCTGCGCGTGATACCATACAGCACGCTCTACTTCGACACCTCCGACCTGAAGATGTTCACCACCCACCACAATGGCATCCTGCCCAGGCAGAAGGTGCGCGTGCGGTCCTATGTGGCGTCGCATCTTGATTTCCTGGAGGTGAAGACCAAGAACAACCACCGGCGCACCCGCAAGAAACGCATCGGCCTGGATGCCTATGACGCTAGCAAGGTGAGCTTGCGTCCTGGCACAGCCGAACCCGGCGTGAGCGATTTCCTGGCGCAGCGACTCGGTGTGCCTGCCGCAAGTTTGGTGCCGCAGCTCGAGAACAGTTTCAACCGCATCACGCTGGTCAACAATGACCGCACCGAGCGACTCACCATCGACACCTCGCTCAAGTTCCACAACCGCACGTCGGGCTGCGACTGCGACCTCACGGGGCTGGCGATCATCGAACTCAAGCGCGACGGACGCGCGCACTCGCCGGTGCTCGAGATGCTCAGGCAGTTGCGCATCAAGCCGCAGGGATTCAGCAAGTACTGCATGGGCACGGCGTTCACCCGTCCCGATGCCAAGACTAACCGGCTGAAGCCGCGCATGAGGCTCGTGGACCGTTTGTTGAAAAAAGACAGTGTTAAACAAGAAAAAATAATAAAATAAGATATGGATAATGTGATTTCTCTGTTCAAGCAACTCTTCTCAACCGGGCAGTTTGGGCATATTGATGTGGTCAATTTCTTGATCAACGTCCTCTTTGTGTGGATAATCGTGCAGTTCCTGTACTACCGCAAGTCAAAGCACCGCAGTTTTTACTTCACGTTCATCATGCTCAGCGTGGCCATTTATTTCCTGGTCTATTTCATGGTGTTCGTGCTTGAGGATCTCAAGGGCAAGACCGGCATAGGCGTGGGCATAGGCCTGTTTGGCATCTTCAGCATCATGCGTTACCGCACCGATGCGATGCCCGTGCGCGAGATGACCTACCTCTTCAGCGTGATATGCGTGAGCGTGATCAATGCGCTGGGTTCGTCGATAGGCACCGTGGAGATGCTGCTGCCCAATGTCATCGTGCTCCTTGCCATGACCGCTTGCGAGATGCTGCTCATGAGCAAGCACGAGGAGTCGAAGCTGGTGCAGTATGACCGCGTGGAGCTCATCAAGCCCGAGTGCCGCGACGAGCTCATCAGCGACCTCAAGCAACGCACAGGCCTCAACGTGACACGCGTGGCAGTGGGAAGCGTGGACTTCTTGCGCGACAGTGCTCTGCTCAAGGTGTATTATGAGAAAAACGACGACAACGATCCCGAAATCAACAACACTGTTAAGCCTAAACGTGAAGTATGGGAAGAAGTAAAAGAAAAATAGCCGTGGCTCTTGCGCTGGCAGCCATGCTCTTGCCCACGGCAGCCATGGCCGACGACACCGGCCTGACGCTCGACCTGGGCGTGGAAAAGAAGGTGTCAAAGAAATTCTCGGTGGGGCTCGACACAGAGTTCCGCACGCGCAACGACTTCAAGACCGTGGATCACGTGACGGCAGCCGTGAGCGGCAAGTACAAGGTGACCAAGTGGCTCAAACTAGAAGCAGGATACCAGTTCCTTGTGATTAACCACCGCGAACACCTCTCGCTGCATGATGACGGCTCTTACAACAACTGGCGTCCGTCATACTACAGCACCAGCCACCGTGTGAGCGCAGCCGTGAACGGCGACGTGGACCTGGGCCGCTTCAACGTGGCGCTGCGTGAGCGCTGGCAATATACCTACCGCCCCGAGCACTCTACCACCCGCTACGACTTCGACAACGAGTATATGGAGGACTGCCAGGTGCATGCCAAGGGCAAGCACGTGCTGCGTTCTAGGCTCAAACTCGAATACAATATCCCTCACTGCAAGTTCACTCCCGCTGTGAGTGTCGAGGCCTACACCGGCTCATCGCTCGAAAAGACCCGTTTCGTCGTGGGCGGCAGCTACACGCACAAGAAACACCATAGCTTCGAACTGGGATATCATTACCAGCTCTACAACCACACCGTGAAACCCGAGGCAATCAACACTCACCAAATCGTGATGGGATATGCCTACAAGTTCTAGACGCAAGATGAAACTCGCTAAATACACATTCCTTGCACTGGCAGCCATGCTGCTCGCCGCGTGCACCAATGATGACACCGACCTCGAGTGGCTCATCGACAACAACCCCGGCAAGGTGGTTCCTCCTGTGATAGAGATGGATTATAGCGACCTTGACGAGGGACTAGACGTCATCGTCACCGACCCGAGCGACGAGACCTACAACGACTACTGGGAGAATAGCCCCTGGACCACCACCGTGCGCGTGAACTACACTGCCGATGGCGCTACGGTCACGGGCACAGGCACCCGTGCCAAGGCTGTCATCGACGGCGGCCACGTGGTGCTCACCATTTTGGCGAGCCGTGTGCACGTCATTGCCAGCGGCGAGTGCCAGGACGGTTCGCTCAAGGTTTATAGCGACAACAAGTACAAGATGACCCTCAACGGGCTCACGCTTGCCAACCCCACCGGCCCTGCTATCAACAACCAGTGCGGCAAGACGCTCTACCTCATCGTGGCGCAGGGCACGGCCAACAAACTGCAGGACGGAGCCGACTATGCCTACGTCGAAGAGGAAGACATGAAGGGAACCCTTTTCAGCGAGGGTCAGGTCATATTCAGCGGGCAGGGCGAGCTTGAAGTGACATCAGTCTCGCACAACGCTATCGCCAGCGACGACTACCTGCGCTTCCGCAAGGGCTGCAAGTACAAGCTCACAAGCGAAAAGGGCAACTGCTTGCGCGGCAAGGACGCTGTGTATGTCGATGGCAGCGTGTTCAACATGACGACCCGCGGCGATGCCAAGAAAGGCATCACCTCGCGTGGCCTCGTGGCTATCAATGGCGGCCGTGCCACTATCATCACCAGCGGTGCCCCGGTGGTTGAGGCCGAACTTAACGACACCACCAGCAGTGCCGGCGTGAAGTGCGACAGCATCATGACCATTGCCGGCGGCGAGCTGCGCATCCTCTGCCTGGGCGAGGGCGGCAAGGGAATCAATGCCCACCAAGGCATCGTCATGACCGGCGGCAAAGTGACCGTCGTGACGCAAGGTGTCAAGGGACTTGCTTCGCCCAAGGGAATCAAGTGCGAGGGAGAACTCGCGGTGACTGCCGGAGCTTTGTATTCTTATAGCAAGCACGCCCGTCCCGTCGATGCCACAACGCTCAACCTGGCGCCTGCCCACCGGGTGTATGAAACCAAGACGCACCTGTTTAAAGTCGAGTACTGACAAATATGATAAATAACTAATCGCGCGACAACACATTATTATGGCAGATCAAGATTATTACCAAGAGGGTTACTATCAGCAGGACCCCAGCGGCGCACAGCCCACGCCTCCTCCATTCGAACCCGAGAAGCAAAAGATGTTCTCTAACATTTTCTCATTCAAAGGTCGCATCAGGCGACTTGAGTATGGGTTGACCTATATTGCAATTTATGCCCTTAGCGTGGTTGTGGGTTTTGTGGTAGGAATAATTTCAGGAATCTACGGGCTTGATGAATCCTCGGCAACCTTATTGGTTTACATCGCACTGCTTCCGTTGCTTTATGTGCAATGGGCCCAGGGCGCAAAGCGTTGCCACGACCGAGGTAACTCGGGATGGTACCAGATAATACCTTTCTACATCTTCGTCATGTTCTTTGGCGACGGCGAGTCTGGCGAGAATGAGTATGGCAGCAATCCCAAGGGCGAATAACAATGACATCTAAAAACTACTTAATATTGCAATCCAAATGAAAAATCAACTTATCAAGACTTCGCTTGGCGTGTGTGCCATGGCACTTGTGTCGGTGACATGTCTTGCGGCACAGCCCAAGAAGCAAAAACAACAGCCCATCCAGCTGGGTGCTAATCCCATCATCACCCACATGTACACTGCCGATCCCTCGGCTCACGTGTGGAAAGATGGACGATTGTATCTCTATCCCTCGCATGACATTTTCCCTGCACGCGGCTGCGACCTCATGGACAAGTATCATGTGTTCTCGACCGACGACATGGTCAACTGGGTTGACCACGGTGAGATTGTGAATGCCGATATGGTGAAGTGGGGACGCAAGGATGGAGGCTTCATGTGGGCTCCCGATGCTGCCTACAAGAACGGCAAATACTACTTCTATTTCCCTCACCCAAGCGAAGACAACTGGGCTACTTCGTGGAAGGTGGGCATAGCCGTGAGCGACTACCCCGACCGCGACTTCAAGGTGCTGGACGAACCCATGAAGAGCCCCGACGGCTATGTGGGCGGATGGGACATGATCGACCCCTGTGTGTTTATCGATGATGACGGAACTCCCTATCTCTATTACGGCGGCGGCAGCCACCTGTTCATGGCGCGCATGAAGGATAACATGATTGAACTTGCCGAGCCCATGGTTAAGGTTGAGGGGCTCATGGACTTCCACGAGGGAGCATGGGTGCACAAGCGCAACGGCAAGTACTACTTGAGTTATGCCGACAACTTCGACGGCGCTAACCGCATGCATTACGCCATGAGCGACTCGCCCATGGGACCCTGGGAATACAAGGGCATGATTCTGGCTGCCAACAGCTGTGCCATGACCCACGGCAGCATTGTGGAGTATAAGGGCGAGTGGTTCCTGTTCTACCACACCAGCGACTTGAGCCACAAGAACGAGTACCGCTCGGTGGCAGTCGATAAGCTCTACTACAACCCCGACGGCACCATTCGCCTCGTGTCGCAACACCGCTAATCGTCTGCGTTGAGGCGTTGTCGTCATCCCTCCGATGACGCAATATAGTAAATCCCCGCCATGAAGAGGTGTCTTCGTGGCGGGGATTAAAACTTGTGGCAAATTTAAAAACTATTATTGTCCGGTAACTATTCACCAATGGAACTCCCCGCGCGGATCTCACTGATAACACTGATTTTTTTCATTGAAAATATATATTTTGTGGATTTTTTAGACCTCAGGGAGGTCGTAACTTTGGTTAACCGCTGGTCGCAGACCTGCGGGCTGCCGGTGTGGGGGGTGAAGTGTAATAAAATCGCGGTTGAAGACCGCAACCTTGCACGTTTTGAGGTAGCGGTCTTA
>JAGHSP010000122.1 GCA_018065815.1 Candidatus Sodaliphilus limicaballi
ACCCCGCGGCCACTATAATCTCGCCATGTGCAACGGCGTTTCATAGAGTGCTTGACTGGCGACAAAGGATGATGTGGATGCTCGTCTTGCATGCTAGTAAACTTAAAAAGGAAAAAACAATCAAGGAGGCGGCCCTCAGCGTGGCCGTTGTAGTGGCGAGCCTCATTGTGGCTCGCAGTGGATAAGTGCCACTGCATAGGCGCTGATGCCTTCTTCGCGGCCGGTGAAGCCCAGGCGCTCGGTCGTGGTGGCCTTGATCGACACCTGCGAGATGTCGCAGTTCATGCACTGCGCCAGCTGTTCCTGCATGGCCGGGATGTGAGGGTTGATCTTGGGACGCTCGGCACAGATGGTGAGGTCGCAGTTGCCCAGCACATAGCCTTGCTCGGCTAGCAGACGGGTGACTTCACGCAGCAGCTTGCGGCTGTCGATCCCCTTGTAGCGCGGGTCGGTGTCGGGGAAGTGATAACCTATGTCGCGCATGTTGGCGGCTCCCAGCAGCGCGTCGCACAGCGCATGGATTGCCACGTCGGCATCGCTGTGACCCAGCAGACCCAACGTGTGTTCTATCTTCACACCGCCCAACCACAACTCGCGGTCCTCCGCAAGGCGGTGAACGTCATATCCCATTCCTATTCTAAACATATGTTTCTCTCCGTTTATCTATGTTATAAAAAAAGGGCAGTTGCCTGCCCCGTGTTATCTCATTGACCGTAATTATTACTTGCGGCCAAACAAGTTCTTGATACCGTCCATGTCGAAGGTGACGGTGAAACGCAGAGTCTGGTCGAGGGGACTCTGCTGTGCAGTTGCAATCATGTAAGACGCGTCGAGGCGAATCACGTTCATTGCAAATCCGGCACCGAAACCGAAGTACTGACGGTTACCCTTGGTCTTGTCCTCGTGGAAGTAACCGCCACGCAGGAAGAACTGCTGGTTGTAGGCATACTCGGCGCCTATTGAATAGTTGATTTCCTTCAACTCCTCCTTGAATCCGCCGGGAGCGTCGCTAAACGACTTGAAGATACCGGTGATGGGCGACATGTCTTTCCAGTTCTGGAGTGCCTCGCTATATGCCTCATAGTCGTAGCCTCCGTCCTCGGTGAGGTAGTTACCCTGGCGAGGCTTGGCAGGAACGAGCAACTTGTTGGCATCAAGTGCGATAGTGAGGTTGTGGTAGTCGGCCAGGGGGAATGTGAATGCAGTACCCAAGCGCATGTTGGTGGGGAGGAATGCGGGGTCGTTACCGCTGTTGTAAGCCACCTTTGAACCCACGTTCGACAGGTTGAAACCCAGCGACCACTGGCACTCGTTGCGACCGATTACGGGATAAGTAGTGAAATATCCGCTGATGTCGGCAGCAAACGCCGATGCGCCCTTGGTCTGGTCGGGGTTGTTGCCGTCGCCGCCATAACCCAGGTCACTGTAGATGTAGCGCAGAGCAACACCCATTGAGAATTTCTCGCTCAACTTGCGTGAATAACCCAAGTCAACCGACATCTCAAACGGGTTGATGCTTGCCATAGCAGCACCACCGGCGTCGCTGGTCGAGATCTCGCCGAGCGAGAAGTAACGCATTGATGCACTCACGGCCTGGTTGTCGCCGCTACCTATCTTCATGTAACCAGCCACATTGGCTAGGAAGATATCGTTGACAATCTTGCGGAGCCACGGTGTGTAAGACAGTCCGATGCCGGCATTGCTGTAGGCAAATGCATATTTCGACGGGTTCCAGAACTGTGAGTTCACGTCGGCCTCGGTAGCAGCACCCAGGTCGCCCATCGACGCACCGCGGGCATCAGGGGTGATGCTGAGTGAGGTGACACCAGTCTGAATGGGGTTAAATTCCTCACTCTTAATATCATCGGCCAGTGCAGTGACGCCCGTCAGCAGAGCCACTGTGGCCAGTATTGCTATTTTAGAAAATACTTTCATAGCCTGTTAA
>JAGHSP010000055.1 GCA_018065815.1 Candidatus Sodaliphilus limicaballi
GAGATAAAGTAATATTATTTTGTGGACGGAGTCCACTATTTTTCTTGGCGCGAGCCATCAAAATTATAAAAAAAATTTTCTTTTCTTCTTTCGTTTATATCTTGTTTTCTTCTATTTCACGGTTAACGGTTGCCATAATGCCTTCTACCTGTCCCAGAGCAAGCATGCGTCCGTGGAACGAATAACCGGCATTGTATCCCATCTTCTCGTCGCCAAGCATGAGCGGAGCGTGGTCCACACGCATGGGCAGCGAGGGGTTGACCTTTTCGAAGATGCGCACCAGCTCAATGATATTGGCGCGACCACCCAGGTGTGAAGCCTCGATGAAGTTGCCGCCAGGAAGCACATTGGTAGAGCGAAGGTGCACAAACCATGTGCGCTCGGCATACTTTCGGGCAAGCGCGGGCACATCGTTGTGAGCTCCGGCGCTGAGCGATCCGGCACAAAATGTGAGTCCGTTGTGAGGATTGGGCACTGCGTTCAAGAGCCATTCAATATCAGCATCGCATGTGACGATGCGTGGCAGGCCCAAGATCTGCAACGGTGGGTCATCGGGGTGAACACACATGTTCATGCCCCACTCATCGCACACGGGCATGATGGCCTCGAGGAAGTACTTCATGTTCTCACGCAGTTGCTCGGCATCAATTCCCCTGTACAGCGCCAGCAGGTCGTTGAACTTCTCTACGGGATTCTTATCGTCCTCGGTAATGTTGCCATTTACAAATCCCTGCGTCTTGACAATGATGTTCTCGATGAGGCGCTGCTCGCCTTCGGCTGTCATCGACTGTTTGAGATGCTCCATGCGCGCAAGCACATCTTCGTCATAATCGGCATCAGCACCCTCACGTTTGAGGATGTGTATGTCGAAGTAGGCAAACTCGGCACGGTCAAAATACAGGCAGGTTGTGCCGTTATTGTTTGGGTGGTCGAGCGTGGTGCGAGCCCAGTCGAGCACTGGCATGAAATTGTAGCAGATAGTGTGCACGCCTGCACGTCCCAGGTTGGCAAGACTCTCCTTGTATTTCTCAATGAGTTCGTCTCGGTCAGGACCACCATACTTAATGCTTTCGCACACAGGCAGACTCTCCACCACCGACCATCGCAGCCCGTGGGCTTCGATGTAGTTTTTCATCTTCATCACTTCCTCATAGCTCCACACTTGGTCGTTAGGTATGTGGTGAAGTGCAGTCACAATGCCCTCAACGCCTATCTGGCGCAGCATGTCGAGTGTTATCTTGTCATTGGGTCCGAACCATCTCCAGGTCTTTTCCATAAATATATATGTTTAGAAATTGAAGTATTGTTTAGCGTTGTTATAGCAGATGTCGGCCACCATGTCGGCCACGCGCTGCATCTCGCTCTCGGGAATGAGACCGCGCTCCACGTCGCCACCCAAGATGTCGCACAGTGTGCGGCGGAAATACTCGTGGCGGGGATATGACAGGAATGAACGGGAATCGGTGAGCATGCCCACAAATCGACTCAACAGTCCCTGGTTGCTCAACGCCTCTATCTGCTTGCGCATGCCGTCAATCTGGTCGTTGAACCACCATCCCGATCCCATCTGCATCTTACCCGGCACGCTGCCGTTCTGGAAGTCGCCTATGAGTGCAGCCAGTGCAGTGTTGTCGCTGGGATTGAGATTGTAAACTATGGTCTTGGCTAGACGGTCCTCGCTGTTGAGCGTGTCGAGGAAACGTGCGAGCGGTTCAATGCTACGATAGTCACCTATGCTGTCAAAACCAGTATCGGGACCCAGCAGACGCATCATCTTGCTGTTGACGTTGCGCATGGGGCCATAGTGCACTTGCTGCACCCATCCTTTCTCGGCATTCATGCGTGCCAGGTGGAGCATGGTTGCAGTCTTGAACTTGACGGTATCGTCGTGACCCAACGTCTGACCCATCATCACCTTGTCGAATATTGCTGCTGCCTCGCTGTCGCTGCAAGGAGCATAGGGGAAATAGGTTACACCATGATCGGCGACCGAACAGCCGCATGACGCAAAGTAATCATGGCGTTTGCGCAAGGCATCGAGCAGTTGCATATAGTTGCACACTGCTATGCCGCTCGCATCGCCCAGGCGCTCCACATATTCACGGTACTGCATGGGAGCCTCAACAGCAATAGCCTTGTCGGGACGCCATGCCGGCAGCACCTTCACGTCATAATCGCTCTGTGCGATAGCCTTGTGATACTCAAGTGTATCGACGGGATCGTCAGTGGTACAAACAACCTCAACCCCATAACGCTGCATCAGGGCGCGAGGGGTATATCCCGGTTGAGACAGCAAGTCGTTGCAAGTGTCATATATCTCGCGGGCACTGTCAGGGTTTAGCACCTTGTCAATGCCAAAGGCGGTTTTGAGTTCGAGGTGGGTCCAGTGATATAATGGGTTGCGCAACGTGTAAGGCACGGTAGCAGCCCACTTTTCAAATTTCTCCCAATCACCAGCATCGCCAGTAATGTATCGCTCGTCCACACCATTGGCACGCATGGCACGCCACTTGTAGTGGTCACCACCTAGCCACAATTGGGTAATGCTTGCAAATGGCTTGTCCTCTGCAATCTCGCGCGGGCAGAGATGACAGTGGTAGTCGATAATAGGCATTCCCTCGGCGACCTCATGGTAGAGGTCGCGGGCGGTGGGAGTAGTCAACAAGAAATTATCGTCGTTAAACTGTTTCATTTTCGATAGGATTATACTTTGGAACAAAAGCCTTGAGTATTGCCCAGCCCACGATGTAAGCCACGGCACAGTAACACAAGATAACGAAATAGCCGCTATCCTTGCCTTCAAAGCCCATAAACTGCAATTTGCTGGCATCGGCATAGTCAAGGAAGTGCCCCGAGAACTTGTTGATGGCAAACGAACTTATACCACCAGCCAGCCCGTTAATGCCTGTGATTGTTCCCAGCATGCGCTTGGGGAACAAGTCGCTGCACACCGAGAACAGGTTGGCCGACCATGACTGATGAGCCGCTCCGGCAAGACCTATTATAACGATGGGGAACCAATAAGATATTGCACCCAACGGATGTGACACCAATACCAACAAAGGGATGACAGCAAACACTAGCATAGCTTTGAGACGGGCATCATAAGCATTCTGACCAGTGCGATTAACGATGATGGTGGGCAACTTGCCTCCAAATATCGACAGCAGCGTGATAGCATAGATGACAAACACGAGCATCATAGCCACTGGGTGATGCGACGGCAGGTTGTGTATGTCGCTCACATAGGCAGGTATCCAAAACAGGAAGAACCACCACACGCCATCGGTTACCAGCTTGGCAAGGAATATGGCCCACGTCTGCCTGAAACTGAAAATCTTGCTCAATGGCACCTTGTCCTTGGGGTGTTCGGCGTTTGCCGTTTTAGCCACAGCAGTATCTTGGTTGATATATGCCAGCTCGGCCTCGTTTACGTGCTTGCTATCCTCGGGTTTCTTATAGACAAACATCCACACGCCCATCCACACAAAACCAAGCGCACCCACGAGAATAAATGCCATCTCCCAGCCATTACCCCACCCTATGGTCTTGAAATAGTGTGCCAGGCTGGGAATGCACAACGGGGCTGCAAGAGCACCCACGGTAGCACCGGCGTTGAAGATTGAAGTGGCATAGGCACGGTCTTTCATCGGGAAATACTCGGCTGTTACCTTGACTGCGGCAGGGAAGTTTCCCGCCTCGCCCACGCCCAGGATCACACGGGCAGCGATGAAGAAATAGGTGCTCACCGTTGCCACCATGGTTGCCATGGTGCCGGTGGCCTTGATCATCTCCTCTGTGCCGTGAAGGTCAAGCGACCATTGCGTAGCGATTCCACACAGCGCATGAGCACATGCTCCGGCTGACCACACGCCTATAGCCCACAGGTAGCCTTTGCGGGTGCCCATCCAGTCGATGAAACGTCCCGATAGCAGATTGGCAATAGCATATATTATAGAAAACACTGCGGCGATGTTACCATAGTCGGCATTGGTCCAGTGAAATTCAGGAGCAATAAAATCTTTCCACGTGAGCGACAGCACCTGACGGTCGAGGTAATTGACCGTGGTGGCAGCAAAGAGCAACGCGCATATCGTCCAGCGGAAGCTTGTTTTTTTGTTGGTTTGAATCATGGTGTTTTTAGAATTATTTGTTGTTAGCGATGATACCTAATGCCTCGCGGCATTTGTCGGTCACATAAGCCCAATCTCCGGTCGCAACCTTATCCTTGGGGAATAGCTTTGAACCCATACCCACGCAATAAACTCCTGCTTTGAACCATGCAGTGAGGTTCTCCTCGGTGGGTTCTACACCGCCGGTCACCATGAGTCGTGACCATGGCATGGGAGCCAGCAGCCCCTTGGCAAACTTGGGACCAAGTACATCGCCAGGGAATATCTTGCACACCTCGCAGCCTGCCTCCTGGGCATTGCTCACCTCGGTCACAGTGCCGCAACCGGGGATGTAAGGCACCTGACGGCGGTTGCACAGGCGAGCCACATCGGCATTGAACATGGGACCGACAACAAAGTCGGCACCCATTTGGATGTATATTGCAGCCGTGGGAGCATCAACTACCGAGCCCACACCAAGCGCCATGCCAGGGCACTCAACAGCAACGAAGCGAATTAATTGGGCAAACACCTCATGAGCCATGTCGCCACGGTTAGTAAACTCAAAAGCACGCACGCCGCCCTCATAGCAGGCCTTCACAACCTGCTGCGCCACAGCTGCATCTTTATTATAAAACACGGGAACCATCCCGGTGGTGCCCATAATGGAGAGCACCTGCAATTTATCATATCTAGCCATAGTATATTTTATACGAAATACGAAAGACGAAAAACGAAAGACGAAACGCTGCGCTACTAAAACAGGGTGGCCCCTGTGCCTTGAGCGTCAGCTCAAGGGGAAAAAGCCTGCGTCAGCTAACGGTGGTAGTGGTTATCGCTGCACACGACCATTGCCACTGCCGTGGGCCAGCTGTTCCACTTCCTGGGCACTCATCATGTTGAAGTCGCCGTGCACAGTGTGTTTAAGAGCCGATGCTGCCACAGCAAACTCCAGCGCCTCGCCGGGAGTTTCCATGGTGAGCAAACCATGAATAATGCCGCCCGAGAACGAGTCACCACCTCCCACACGGTCCACGATGGGCAGCAAATCGTAACGGCGTGACACATAGAACTCTTTGCCGTCATATATCATCGCCTTCCAGCCATTGTGACTTGCCGAGAGCGACTCCCGCAACGTTGAAATGACATACTTGAACCCGAACTCCGCCGCCATAGCCTTGAAGATGCCCTCGTATCCAGCTGCATCAGTCGAACCATTTTCAACATCGGCATCGGGTTTAAAGCCAAGACACAGCTCTGCATCTTCCTCATTGCCTATGCACACATCCACATACTGCATGAGCGGACGCATCACGCTTTGAGCCATCACTGGTGTCCATAGTTTCTTGCGGAAATTAAGATCCACGCTCACAGTCACGCCATGTCGCTTTGCAGCCTTGCATGCTTCTAGGGTGAGAGCAGCCGCATTGTCGCTCAAAGCAGGGGTTATCCCACTCCAGTGAAACCACTGCGCACCCTCCATGATTGCATCAAGGTCAAAGTCGCTGACCTCGGCCTCTGATATTGCCGAGTGAGCTCGGTCGTATATCACTTTGCTAGGACGAACTGAACTTCCGCTCTCTAAATAATAAATCCCGACACGGTTGCCCCCGCGGGCAATGAAATCGGTCTTTACTCCAAACTGCCGAAGTGAATTTAAGGCGCTTTGACCTATTTCGTGGGTTGGGAGTTTAGTTACAAAATATGCATCATGGCCATAGTTAGCGCAGCTGACCGCCACATTAGCTTCTCCCCCGCCATATACCACATCAAACGAGTTACTCTGCACAAAGCGCAAATGACCAGATGGTGACAAGCGCAGCATGATTTCGCCCAGTGTTACAATCTTGCTCATAATAATTTAATCTTTTAAGTATGATGTTTGCACTACCTTTTTCTGCAAATTTACTAATTTTCCAACAAATATCAACGATATTTTCAGTAAAAATAAATACTATACGGAAAAAATGAGTAATTTTGGAAACTGAAAAATAAAATCATAT
>JAGHSP010000288.1 GCA_018065815.1 Candidatus Sodaliphilus limicaballi
GAAATTATTCTAATTATTTTAATTTCTTTCAGTTATTATTAAATCTGTGTTATCAGTGAGATCCGCGCGGGGAGTTCCTTTGATGTATAGTCTCGCTTTCCTGTCACGGTGCGCTAAAAAATTGAATTATATGTTAAAGAGTGTTACCCTCCCCTAGATTTATGTGAATTTTTGTACTTTTGTGCTATTATGGTGAAAAACTGTAATTAATATTTTTGTGCATTTGTAATTTCTAAAAATGTGGTTATGGATAAACAAGTAAAGATTAAGCAATGGTTATTGTTTGTGCTTGTGTGCATGACGGCTGTTACGGCATCAGCGCAGACACCTGTGAAACTGGAAATCTCTGGCAATCTTGCCAAGACGGAGTATGCCCTGTGGGACGACGTTGACGCAACAGGTCTCACGATAACGCTAACCTACGACGATGGCACCTCCCAGGAAGTTATCCTTGAGGAAGAATGGGTAGAAAGTCATTGGGATGATTCTCTAGAAGAATTCTTTAACAATTTCTATATAGAGTCCAATTGGCGAGATATGAGTCAATTTGGCGAAAACATCCCCGTCAGATTGATGGCTGGTTATTACTACGGCTATAACTATGAACAAGAGCCCTATTATGACGGCCAGTGGATAGAAACAACTGCAACTTACCATGTGACCATCAACAAGGCACGTGTATATGATTATTCTGACTGGGAACTAGTATATCTTAATCTTTATGATGGAGACAGGCTGATCATAGAAGGTGAAGACAATGATATTTTCCCTGGAACCGAAATTACCGCCGTAGTACATCCCACTGACCATTATCATCTTACGGCAATGTCTATTCAGAAATATTTAGGTTGGAATGAAGAGACAGGAGAAGATATTCTCGAGGATCTGCCTTTCACTCAAGTCAACGACAGTACTTTCAAGTTCATCATGCCCGAAGCCGAAGTTGATTGTATAGCCGAAGTTGTAGAAGACGATAAATGCACTTATTCATGGCGCATTACAGGAACCGAGACCATTGAGACCGAGGGATATGCTGGTGACCTCATAGAGACTCCTGCCGATCCAAAGAAATATAACGGCAAGGTGTTCTGCGGATGGACTACCGATCCATTTCACGTAACCCCTAACCAGGAACCAGACCTTGTCGATTTCTCAACCTTCACAACCACCGAGGACACCGAGTTCACTGCGGTGTATGCCACTAAAACCGTGGTTGGCATAGATGGATACCAGAAAGTCACCGAGTTTGAATACCCCAAGTATGAATCCCCCGAGGATTGGGATGAGCAAGTAGCCGAGTTCTTCGAGAAATATACCTCAGGCACTAATCTGCTTGTGTATGAAAAGTCCGACACCGAGGCGTATGTATTTAACGGAATCGAGGAAGGACAACCCAACTGGGTTGAGGCTCCTATCGCTATGGTAAAAGGCCAGCATAGGATTCTAAATGCCCCTACCCATGCCGCCGTCATCAAGATGGATAAATTCTATCCTGATAACGATCTGCCTAATTTCGTGTTCAAGTTCAACAAGAACGGCAAAGACTACTGGCTCAAGGACGATTCTGAATGGCTGATTCACAACGAAGGTACCGAAGATGAATGGGGGGAAGTCAAGTGCAACGGCTTGAAGGTTGTGGATTACTTTATTCCCTTTGATGAAGAAAACGAAGAGTCATGGAACTATCAGTTTGCATTATATGAAATTGAAGAAGCTGATGATGTGATCGGTGCTGACAACTGGGGGAACATCTTGAGATTCAGAACCGATGAAGAACCTCGAGGATTCTGCTTGACTCAGGAAGAAGAAATGTTTATCCCTGACCCCGATGACCCCAGTGGTGGTGAGTGGCTTTGGTATATCCCCAACGAACCAGTATATCTCTACAAAGCAGTGGAGAAAGCTGTTTACAGCGACTTCACCGCAGGCAATATTGTGTCGTTGAAAGAATATCTTCAAGGCATAGGTGACGAAGGCTGCTTCATCTCTGGCAAGGGATTGCAGGCAGCGGCAGCATTCACCACCCAGGACGGATGCAACTATCTTGTGGTTAAAGACGAAGACGAGTCGGAACGCTACATTACTCATCCACTGGAGACAGACAAGTCTTACCGTATCCCAGGCAGCACTCGTGCACAGGAGAAATATCCGCAAAACAACTGGGTCCTTGTGGAATTGGGCAATGAGGACGTACATCAATATCTGGGTAAATACTTGCAATACATAAGGGTAGATTATAAGGGATATCATAATATGGCACCATTGACCGATGTGTCCATAGCAGTGGGCGATGATTTGCCCAAGCCCTTTGAGCCCAATGTATATTGCCCCGTCAATTTCCCCACAGTGCTCAGCTATTGGTCTAATTATTATAGCGAATACACCAGGATGTCTAGTGTGCCTGCAGGCGAGGGTGAGTATTATGGTCAGAATTTCTTCTTCATGATTCCCAAACCTTATGAGTATGCGACAATCACAAATGCGGTCTATGACAGAGAGTCAGGCCTCTTCTGCGTGCCAATGTATGACGAGAGAGAAGGCATGAACAAGTACAATTTCCATGGTGCTTTTTACCCGCTTTGGGATTATAACTTGGCAGGTGATGTTTCTGAACAACTGCGTAGCGACGGTGGCTACACTTTCCATGCGATAATCATTCTCCGATATGCTCCCGCAAGCCCGAGACATGGCGTTTCGCCCGACCCCAGCAAAAGAGCTTGGGAGTTCTTTGCAGCCCCTGTCGATCTTATTGACCCGCACATCGTGACCGATGTGACCGATGTGAATGCTAAGAAGCAGGTGAAGAGCATCAGCTATTTCAACCTCATGGGTGTGGAAAGCGCTGAGCCCGTTGCCGGCGTTAACATCAAGGTCACAACCTACACCGACGGAACTACCTCTTCAGAGAAAATCCTGAAGTAATACAAAACAGGTGATTAATCATAAAAACTCCCGCGGCACCAGCGCTGTGGGAGTTTTTTTTGACTTAGGGTGGGTTCGTAACTATTTTATTGTTGTCCTGAAAAAGAAGAAAATATTTCTATTTTGATTTTTATGCTTCACTTAGAAAATAGCTTGCCCTGCAAGCAAACTTTTTCTCTGATTTTCCCTGCTGGTAAATGACGACGGAGTCGTCACATTGCATCGTAACCGATGGCCGCAGGCCGTCGGAACAAAGGGGCATATAGCAACCGGCCTCGAAGGGGCCGCACAAACACAAATGCCATCAAAGGGACAGTCCCTGTGATGGCATTTGTGTAGTCAATCGTGGCAATACGGGCTTACTGCCTCCGCAGCAAGGACTCTCCGAGCAGATTTCATCTGCGTGAGATTATCTAGCCCCCTCCTTTATGTATTCGGTGCGGAAGTCGGCCGGGAGCATGCCTGTACGGCGCTTGAAGAATTTGACGAAGTAGGACGCGTCGTCAAACCCCAGGTTATATCCTATCTCCTTGACCATGAAATCGGAGTATCGCAGCATGCGCTTGGCTTCGAGGACAATGCGTCCGTTGATGATTTCGAGTGGCGATAGGGGAGAGCATTCGGCTACATAGTTTGTAAGCGTCTTTGTGCTCACACCCAGCAGCGAGGCATATTCCTTGACCGTGTGCAGCTGGCGGAAGTTGCGTTCCACCTCTCGACGAAATGCCAGGAAGGTGCGGTGCGATGGCTTGGTGTGGTTCAATGCCTGTGCCTCCATGCTGCTGCGTCCGCGCTCGATGCGTATGATGAGCAATCTGATGAGCGAGCGCAGATACTCTTTGTGCCCAAGCCTGCCGCGTTGCTGCGACTCGTCGCGCAGCGCGTTGATGATGAGGTCGAGGTGGGCCGCATCGTTGTGGGTGATGCAGTGGAAAGGCACCGAGTCGGCGTTGAACAAGTCATATTGCAGATAGGCCACGTCCTCGCCTATGGTGTCGTTAAGCAAGTCGGCACACACTTTCATCACATATCCGCAGTGGTCGTGCTTCTTGTCGAACGTGTGTACCTGCCCCGGCGAGATGAAGAAGATGGTGTTGGGCTGCACGGGATATTCGTTGAAGTCAACGTAGTGCACACCGCCTCCGGTCTTGAACCATACTATCTCGTAGAAATTGTGCACGTGGGCATAGTCGGCCTCAATGCCTTTCTTCTCGTCGAAGAATGCCGGCATCTCCACCAGTTCCACGCCACCGCCTGCCGGTGCCTCACACACCATGTCGTAGAGGCTATATATTGATTTGAGTTGTTCCATATTATTGTTTAGGTGGGTTCTATTAATTCTGGGATAAATTTATTGATTATTTCGGTCGCTTAACGACACCGTCGTTATAATAAAATCTACTCAAAACATTTCTCAAAATCGCCTCGACATAATTAATAGAACCCACTTTTAGCGAATTATACCATTGCAAAGTTATATAAAATTTGATACACGCAATGGTAAATTTGGGAAAATCTTTTAATATTCTGTTGTTTATTCCCAAATTTACCATTATGATGTCCTTTTTTACTATGCCGGGTGTGGAAATAGCAGTAATTTTGCAGTGTCAAAACGAAATACTAACATTTAAAAACAACGATAAGATTATGAATACAACAAAATGGATATGCCCCGTATGTGGCTACGTACACGAAGGTGAAAACGCTCCCGAGAAATGCCCCCAGTGCAAGGTTCCCGGTAGCAAGTTCAAGAAGATGGAAGAGAATGCGGCATTGCAGTTCGTCACCGAGCATGAGCTGGGCATCGCAGGTATGATTCCCCAGGGTCCCGAGGGTGATTTCGTGCGCCAAGGTCTCAAAGATCACTTCCTGGGCGAGTGCACCGAGGTGGGCATGTACATCGCGATGAGCCGCCAGGCCGACCGTGAGGGATATCCCGAGATTGCCGAGGCGTTCAAGCGCTACGCACTCGAAGAGGCCGACCACGCAGCACGCTTTGCCGAGATGCTGGGCGAGGTAGTGTGGGACACAAAGACCAACGTGGAGAAGCGCATGATGGCCGAGGAAGGCGCTTGCGCTGGCAAGATGGACATTGCCCGCGTGGCTAAACAGCTCAACCTCGACGCCATTCACGATTCAGTGCACGAGATGGCAAAGGACGAGGCACGCCACGGCGCAGGTTTCCAGGGATTGTTCAACCGATTCTTCAAGAAGTGATCTACAAGAAATAGTATAGAGAAAATGTTGCTTTAATGATTGCAGTATAGAGAAAATGTTGCTTTAATGATTGAAGTGTGTCCACGAGAACCATCCCCGTGGACACACTTGTTGCTTATTTGTCACCCTCTTTTACTGGCTTTATGTAGATGTATTTAGGGTAATGACCCAGGACGCACAGTGTGACCGGGCATATCCAGATGTCGCGGTCAAAGCCCTCGAGGCCGTGAACATCGTAGAAACTGCCTTTGGTGAGCTCGTATGCCGTCTGCACACACTCGATGTAGCCGGGATGTTCCTCTTGCTGTTCGCGCGGGAGCACTTCGAGCGTCACGCGGTTTTCGCTATCCTCGTCGCTCAAACGGTCCAGGAGTTTGTCGCTGCCTGCCACCATGGCCAGGTTGTATCGGTCGCCCTCCCAGGGCATGTCAATGTACCACAGTTTGTCTTCGGGTACATAAACAAAACTCAAAACATACTCCTTCTTGCGTGCGCCAAGAATACCTTTGGCAAAGGTCGATGCAACCTTTGCATAGCTAGTGATTTTCTTCATAATTTTTAAATGATTGGTTAAACTATCAACTCCAGGAATTGGAGTCGTGTGAGGCCATATATCATAAGAAATATATATGGGCGTGTGTAAATTTCACACTGCAAAGTTATAGAAAAAAATCGAATTATGCAAATGCGTTGAATGATAGTGTTTTAGCGTGTGTGGCACGATATTTGCTAAACATCGCTCGCAATGTCGAGAGTCATAAAAATGGCAATTAAGTGAGGTTTCTCGGCTTTTTTCATTAACTTTGCACAAAAAGAAAACCGCAATGAAAACTCAAAGTAATATAAGGGAAATACTGGCTTTCCTCAGCCTGCTGGAACAGAACAACGACCGCACATGGTTCAAGGCTCGCAAGGACGAGTTTGACGCGCTGCGCAAGCCATGGGAGGCCGACCTGCAGCGACTCATCGACACCGTGGGGCAGTGGGACGATAGTGTGCGCGGTCTTCAAGCCCGCGACGCAGTGTTCCGCATCTACCGCGACACGCGTTTCTCGCACAACAAGGCACCTTACAAGACCTACTTCTCGGGCGTGGTGGGACCGCGCGGACGCCATGCCGTCACTGCATGCAGCTACCTGCACATCGAGAACAACAACATCATGGTGGCTGGCGGCATTTGGTGTCCTGAACGACCAGTCCTCAACCAGTTGCGTTCGCTCATCGATGCCGAGGCAAGCGAGTTCCTTAAGATAATCAACAACCCCGAGATTGCCCACCACTTCAAGTGGGAGAGCGATTCGCTCAAGAAAGTGCCGCGCGACTATCCCGCCGATCACCCCATGGCACACTTCCTCAAAATGAAGGACTACGTCATCGTCAAGCGAGTCACGCCCGAGTATTTCGACTGCGACGACTGGGTAGAACGCGTTGCCCAAGACTTCAAGCGCCTGCAACCTCTCTACGACTTCCTCAACTACGTGTTCGAGTAATGGCGGGTAATAAACTTTGGTAAAAAGTTTGTTGTTTCATTATTTATTATTACTTTTGTGATATCGTTGAACAACTTACAAAATAATACATTGCTATGGCTAAAGTAAGAGGAGCAGTAACGGTCAACACCGAGCGATGCAAGGGATGCAACCTGTGTGTGGTTGCGTGCCCCAGCAAGGTGCTTGACTTGCAGCAGAAAGAAGTAAATAACCGAGGTTATCACTTTGCCTACATGGCTCAGCCCGACAACTGCATCGGTTGCCAGAGTTGCTCGCTCGTGTGTCCCGATGCCTGCATCGAGGTCTATCGCGTGATTGAGAAATAAAGGGCTTGTAACAAAACACTAAAATCAAGAAACCGCAATGAACGATAAAGTAACATTGATGAAGGGTAATGAGGCCCTGGCAATGGCCGCTATACGCTATGGCGCCGACGGCTACTTTGGCTATCCCATCACCCCGCAGAGCGAAGTCCTCGAGAAACTCGAGGAGGAAATGCCGTGGGAAACCACTGGCATGGTTGTGCTACAAGCCGAGAGCGAAGTGGCAGCAATCAACATGGTCTATGCCGGAGCATCGTGTGGCAAGGCAGTGATGACTTCCACTTCTAGCCCCGGATTCAGCCTCATGCAGGAAGGCATGAGCTACATGGCTGCCAGCGAGGTGCCCGCACTCGTGATCAACGTGATGCGCGGCGGCCCTGGCCTGGGAACCATCCATCCATCGCAGGCCGACTATTTCCAGGCTTGCAAGGGCGGCGGACACGGCGACTACCGCATGATCGTGCTTGCTCCCGCCAGCGTGCAGGAGATGGCCGACTTCGTGGGACTGGGTTGGGACTTGGCGTTCAAATACCGCTGCGTCTCGATGATCCTTGCCGACGGACTTATAGGCCAGATGATGGAAAAAGTCGTCCTGCCCGAGCAGCGTCCACGCCGCACGCAGGAAGAAGTGGAGAAACAATGCCCCTGGGCGGTTACTGGCCGCACGGGCATGCGTCCCAAGAACATCATCACATCGCTTGAACTCGACGACGACATCATGGAGGCCAATAACCTCCGCTTCCAGGCCACCTACCGCCTCATCGAGGCCAATGAGGTGCGCTGCGAGACCGTCGATACCGACGGTTGCGACTACCTCATCGTGGCATTCGGAAGCATGGCACGCATCGCCATGAAGACAATGGAACTCGCTGCACAGGAAGGCATCAAGATAGGCCTGCTTCGCCCCATCACACTGTGGCCTTTCCCCAGCAAGGAAGTCGCACAGGCTGCTGCCGGCGTGAAGGGAATCCTGGTTCCCGAACTCTCGGCTGGCCAGATGATCGAGGACGTGAAGCTTGCTGTGGACTGCAAGGTGCCCGTGAAGCACTTTGGACGCATGGGAGGCAACGTGCCCACACCCGAGGAGGTTCTCGAAGCTCTCAAGAAAGAATTAATTAACGCCTAATCTTAGCCTTTTCATTATGAATAACAATGATATAATTCGTCCCGAGAACCTGGTTTACAAGAAACCGTCGCTTCTCAACGATGCACACATGCATTATTGCCCCGGCTGTAGCCACGGTGTGGTTCACAAACTGGTGGCCGAGGTAATCGAAGAAATGGGTATGGCCGAAAAGGCTATTGGCGTTTCACCCGTGGGTTGCGCCGTGTTTGCCTACAACTATATCGACATCGACTGGCTCGAGGCTGCCCATGGCCGTGCAACCGCTATGGCCACCGCTACCAAGCGACTCATGCCCGACAAACTGGTGTTTACCTACCAGGGCGACGGTGACTTCGCCGCTATCGGCACATGCGAGAGCATCCACTCTTGCAACCGTGGCGAGAACATCGCTATCATCTTCATCAACAATGCAATCTATGGCATGACCGGTGGCCAGATGGCTCCCACCACTCTGCTGGGCCAGAAGACAGCCACCTGCCCCTACGGCCGCCGTCCCGACCTCAACGGATACCCGCTGTCAATCACCCCGCTGCTGGCACAGCTCGACGGCACTTGCTACGTCACACGACAGAGCGTCCACAAGCCCGCATCGGTGCGCAAGGCCAAGGCTGCCATTCGCAAGGCTTTCGAGAACAGCATGCAAGGCAAGGGGACATCGGTCGTTGAAATCGTGAGCACTTGCAACACCGGATGGAAACTCTCGCCCGAGAAAGCCAACCAGTGGATGGAAGAAAACATGTTTGCCAAGTATCCCCTTGGCGACCTCAAAGATGTGGAATCTAAAGGTTAAACACTAAAATTGACATTATTATGAAAAGCGAAATAATTATTGCAGGTTTCGGCGGGCAGGGTGTCCTGTCAATGGGCAAGATCCTTGCCTACTCTGGCCTCATGGAGGACAAGGAAGTGTCTTGGCTTCCCTCCTATGGCCCCGAGCAGCGCGGCGGCACAGCCAACGTGACCGTGATCCTGAGCGATGAACGCATCTCGTCGCCCATTCTCAACGCCTACGACATCGTCGTGGCACTCAACCAGCAGTCGCTCGACCGCTTCGAGAGCCAGGTGAAACCCGGCGGTATTCTCATCTACGACAGCTACGGCATCAACCAGCCTCCCACACGCACCGACATCACCATTCACCGCATCGATGCCACCGAGGCCACATTCGAGATGAACAACAGCAAGACCTACAACATGATCGTCCTCGGTGCAATGCTCAAAGCATCGCCCATGGTGACCATCGAGAGCGTGCTCAAAGGCTTGAAGAAAACCCTCCCCGAGCGCCACTGGCACCTCCTCCCCCTCAACGAAGAGGCACTAAACAAAGGCATGGAACTAGTGAAGTGAAATCTCTGGAAAGTCTAGAAAATCCAGGCTCTCCAAAAGATAGATAAAAAAAGATGGCAACCCTATCGCAGGTTGCCATCTTTAGTATGTAGCCCCAGTGTCGCAAGCGTCAGCTTGCGATATGTGTATTAATCAATACTCATACCAGTGGTCATAGGCTTTCCCTAGGAGGTAGTTGATAACCAAGTTTATGTCATTAATGTCCACCACATTGTCGTAGTTTATGTCGTTGCCTTCATAATTTGCGTCAATTGCTACGACTTGGGCTATTTCCTGAACGTCCTGAATATCGACCACACCGTCATCATTGATGTCGCCATCAACTGCATGGTGGTGCACATAAATTACTTCACCAGCAGCATTAGTGATATTGCACAACATCGCATCGCTCGCACAAAGCACCCAATCTTTTAATGGCAGATAGAACATACTGGGATTGCCCTGAATACCCACGCCTTCTGTAACATTCCATAATCCACCCTCTAATGTGTCGTATCTCTTGTACTTATGCCCTAGACGGTCAGTGATATCATAGGTTTTGGTCACTCCTACGCCTTTTTGATATTGGTTGAAATCGTAAATCACAACTTCACCTTTCCAAGGGTCTTGGTCGTATGGAATATACTGATAAGCACATTCTTGAATAGTGTAGGCATCGGATGATGCGTCAGCATAGGCATAAACCACTTTGTCGTTTTCGCGCATGAGCGCAACAAGTTCCCATGTGCTCTTGTTTTCTTTGTTTTTCGGGTTATAGCTATAGACCTTCTTGTAGGTTTTGCCATCTATAATAGAATCGCCTTGTATGGTGACATCTTCGAGATAATGAGGAAAAGGAGGATCCATCCAGTCCATTTCATGTACATCGGGTAAGAAGTAGTAGTGCCATGTTTTACCCTCTTCAATCATAGGAACATAGTCAGCAGCGAGCATCGAGCTGCTGATAAACACAAGCAATGTGAGTAAAATTTTTTTCATAAGCGTCAGTTTTTTATTTTCATGTCACAAAGGTAAAAAAAATTCCATTTTAGGGGGGGGGCTTAACAAAATTTAACACAAATTACACTTTGTTTTCTATATAGCCACTGTGTAGCCCCAGTGTCGCAAGCGTCAGCTTGCGATAAATATCATTTCCCCTTTCGCATGGCGATTTCTTCCTCGATGTTGCGGCCGTGGCGCAGGAGGATTTTCCACGTGAAGGCCTTGATGAACCCCACGCCGTAGCTGCCCAGCTGGATGAAGCTGGTAGCGATAGCCATCAACGAGATTTTGAGGCTCTTGGTAGAGAACAAAGCGCTTATCCACAGCATCACCACATAGAGTGCCAGAGGCAATATTGCCCACCAGTGCCACACGATAGACAGCACGATCATGGCGAGACACCCCAGCACAAACACTGCCGGCAGGGTGTGCACGAGCTTGAGGCTGTCGGGGTAGAGCAGTTTAAGGGTGATGCGCGACATCCCGAAGACGTAGGTCTGCCGGGCAAACTTGGCAAAGCTGGTGCGGCGCTTGTGGTAAACGCAGGCTTCGCGTATCAGGTTAATGGCAAATCCAGCCTGGCGCACGCGGGTGCTCATGTCAATGTCCTCGCTGAACATCTCGCGGAATCCGCCCACCTTTTCCCACACCTGGCGTGAGTAACCCATGTTGAACGAGCGAGGCACGAATTTCTCGAGCTGCACCTTGCCGCCGCGTATGCCGCCCGTGGTGAGGAACGCCGTCATCGAGAAGTTGATAGCCTTCTGCACGTCGGTGAAATCGTCGCTTGCCGAGTCGGGGCCGCCGAAGCACGGCACAGGGTTCTTCTCTAGCGCGGCAGTGAGTGCAGTGAAGTAGCCGGCAGGAATGACGCAGTCGCTGTCGAAGAACACAAAGTAGTCGCCACGGGCACGCTCGATGCCGTGGTTGCGGGCTATGCTGCGGCCCTCATTGTCCTTGAAGTAATAGTGAGCATCCACCTGGCCGGTAGCCGCCCAGCGATCCACGATGTCGCCGCACGGGTCGCTCGATCCGTCCTCTACGATGATCACCTCAAAGTTCTTCTTGTCCTGCTCGGCAAGGCTCTTGAGCAGTTCCTCTATTTCATCGCGCCTGTTATAAACTGGCACTATCACTGAAAAAAACATAGTCGTGCAAAATTTTTTACAAATTTAGTAAAAATGTTTGAAGAAAGTAACTATACACCAATGTTTTTTTTGCGAAGTCCCCGTGCCGATTTCACAGATAACACAGATTTAATAAATTGGTGTATAGTTACTAAAAATTTGTCTATTAGCGAAATTTTGTGTAACTTTACACGCTTTTTTACTATTAACACATTTACAACAATGCAACGCAATAACTGTATATTAATTACTATTTTAATGCTTGCCTGCGGCTTTGCTGCCCAGGCTGCTATCCCATCTGGATACTACTCTTCACTCAACGGAAAGAGTGGACGCGCGCTCAAAGATGCTGTCCACGACCTCGCTATGCACCACACCGTGCTCAGCTACAACAGTCTGTGGACTTATTTCCCCTCCACCGACTGCATGCCCGACAACAAGTCGCGCGTGTGGGACATGTATAGCGACAAAGCCTACTACTTCAACTCAAAGCCCGGTTGGTCCACTAGCGGCATGAACCGCGAGCACTCGCTTCCCAAGAGCTGGTGGGGCGGGGATGTGATTCCTGCTTATACCGACATCAATCACCTCTTCCCGAGTGATGATGACGCCAACATGGAGAAGAGCAATCACCCGCTGGGCGAGGTTTCTACTGCCCAGTTTGACAACGGCGTGACCAAGGTGGGACCTCCCAAGGCTGGACAAGGTGGCGGTGCAAGCCGCGTCTTCGAGCCCGACGACCGATACAAGGGTGACTTTGCGCGAACCTATTTCTATATGGCTGCGTGCTACCAGGACCTCAAGTGGAAATATACCTACATGCTCAACAACGCCACGTGGCTCACTCTCAACCAGTGGTCTATCGACCTGCTGCTCAAGTGGCACCGCAACGACCCCGTGAGCGACAAGGAGAAGAACCGCAACGATGCCGTGTATCGTGCACAGGCCAACCGCAACCCCTTCATCGACAACCCCAATCTGGTAGAATACATCTGGGGCGACAAGCAGGGACAGGTATTCACCGAGGGCGGTGAAGTGACCGGCGACCCCGAGCTGCTCACTCCCGCACAGGGCACTCAACTCAACTTCGGCGAGGTTGCGCTGGGCAAGAGCCTCACGCTCACCCTCTATGTGAAAGGTGCTAACCTGACCAATAAATTGAGTGTTGACATCTATCGCGACGACGCAAGCATGTTCAAGTCATCGGTTTCCAGCGTTGACCGTGTGGCTGCTTGCAGCGCCGACGGCTACCCCCTGGCTGTGACTTACACTCCCACATCTCTGGGCGACCACAAGACACGTCTTGTGATCAGCGACGGCGGACTCACTGGCAGCGTGGGAGCCGAGCTCACAGCACGATGTCTGCCCGTACCCACTTTGAGCGGAGTGCGCGCTCTGCCGGCTACCGACATCACCGACTCTACATTTGTGGCCAACTGGGAACCTCTGGGCACCGAAGACATCGACTACTATGTAATCACCCACAACATCTACACCAAGCAAGGCGGTGTGCTCGATAGCGAGGAAATCCTCACCGACGACGCCGAGCAGACCAGCTACGAGTTCACCAACCGCAAGGATGGTTACTCGCACACCTACACCGTGCACAGCTATCGCTTGGGATACACCAGTGCAGAGTCTAATGTGATTACTATCGATGCAGCAGGCATCAGTGGTGTGCAGGCCGATAAACCAGTGGCATTTATCGCAACAGAGGGCGGTGTGCTCGTGAAGTGTAGCGAAAGCATTGCCGACGTGAATGTCTATACTATCACCGGCAGCATTGCAATGCACTTTGACCGTCTCGACAACGACACATTCATCTATCTGCCCATGGGCGTGTATGTCGTGACTAGCGCACAATCAACCCGCGCAACCAAGCTGGTGGTAAGATAACAAATTCGGGAAAATAGAAATAAGGGTGTGTCATAATGCACGAAATAGCGGCGCGCTGTAAGCGCAATGCTGCAACTAGCCCAGGGCAACGCCCTGGGTAACAGACGGTAACGCCAGCACGCCCTGCAAGGGCAAAAGAGTTGTTACCCCACCAAAGCGCATTTTGACACACCCTCAACTATTTTTTTACTGGTTCTTTTACAGGTTACCGTTGTCGTTGTAGCTGTAATAGCGGCCGGCGCGGCACACGATGATGTGGTCCACGAGTTCGATTCCCATCACCTTGCATGCTTGCTTCACGTTGCTGGTGAGCGAGTTGTCCATGCCGCTGGGGCGCGGCGTGTCGCTAGGGTGGTTGTGGGCCAGGATGATGCCGTCGGCCAGGCGCTCAATGGCGGGTTTCATTATCATTTTCACGTCGGCTACGGTCATAGCGGTCCCGCCGCTGCTCACTCGCTCGTGATGCATGATGCGCTTGGCGCGGTCGAGAAGCACCACGTGCATCTCCTCGTGGGGCAGATGCTCCATGCGTGAGCGCAGGTACTGGTAGGCGTCGTTGCTCGACGTGATTTGGCATGCGTCGTCAAATTTTTCCATGTGGTAGCGTCGTCCCAGTTCGAGGGCGGCCAGTATCTCGATAGCCTTCACTTCGCCTATTCCGCGATAGTTTTTCACGAGGTCGCGTATTCCCATGCGGGCCATGCGGTAGAGCTTGTCGTCGTTGTCGCGCAAAATGCGCTGGCACAGGTCGGTCACGCTTTCGCCCACCGAGCCGCTGCCCACGATGATGGCGAGCAACTCGGGTGTGGTGAGTGCTCCGAAGCCTTGGGCTTTGGCTTTCTCGCGCGGGCGGTCGTTCTCGGCAACCAGGTTTTTGAGTGCGCGCGAGGGTGACTTGTCGCTATCGTTGCTATACATCAGAACGGGGGTTGGATTTCACCAGGGTCGCTGTTGAGGAAGGCATCATTGGGACCGAATGGGGCAGGGGAGCCGAGGTTGTCCATAGGTGGGACAGGGCCTCCTGCGGGAGGAAGCGGGCTCGACTCGTTCATCTTCGATTCCATAGTGGTCTCGCGTGTGATGTTGTAACTGTCGTCCCAGTTCTCGAAGCGTGCAAACTTGTGCACAAATCTCATTTCCACGTCATCGACGGCGCCGCTACGGTGCTTGGCAATGATGAACTCCGCCTTGCCGCGTATGTCGTTGCCCTCGGCGTCCTCGCTGCTCTTGGTGTAGTATTCCTCGCGGTGAATGAAGCACACGATGTCGGCATCTTGCTCGATCGCACCCGACTCACGCAGGTCGCTCAACTGCGGGCGTTTGCCGCGCTTGTCGTCGCCGCGCTGCTCCACGCTACGGTTGAGCTGCGAGAGGGCGATGATGGGGATGTTGAGGTCCTTGGCAAGGGCTTTGAGCGAACGAGAGATGTTGCTCACCTCCTGCTCGCGGCTGCCAAATTTCATACCCGATGCGTTCATCAGCTGCAAGTAGTCGATGATGATGATGCCTATGTTGTGCTCGCTCTTGAGGCGGCGTGCCTTGGTCTGGAATTCAAACACCGAGAGCGAGGGGGTGTCATCAACATAGAGCGGGGCAGTGTAGAGTTTCTTGGACCGTGTCATGAGGCGTTCCCAGTCGCCGCTGTCAAGCTGGCCGCTCTTGATCTTCGAACCTTCGATCTCGCACACGTTGCTGATGAGACGGTTCACGAGCTGGAGGTTAGACATCTCAAGCGAGAAGATGGCTACCGGGGTGTTATAATCTACCGCCATGTTCTTGGCCATAGAGAGCACAAAGGCGGTCTTACCCATTGCAGGACGTGCAGCGATGATAATGAGGTCGCTGTTTTGCCATCCCGAGGTGAGTTTGTCGAGTTTGTGGTATCCTGTGGCGAGTCCGCTCAAACCGCTCGTGTTGTTGGCAGCCTCCTGTATTTTCTTGATGGCATCGTTGATCACAGGGTCAATCTGCGTGACGTCGCGCTTGAGGGTGTTTTTAGAGATTTCAAAAAGAGCGCCCTCGGCCTCTTGCATGAGGTCATAGACGTCGTTGGTCTCATCAAATGCCTTCTCCTGTATGGTGCTGCTGAAATGTATGAGGCGGCGTGCTATATACTTCTGCGCGATGATGCGCGCGTGGAAGTCGATGTTGGCCGCGCTCGACACCATGCCGGTGAGTTGGGAGATGCGGGCCGCGCCGCCCACTGCCTCCAGGTTGCCGTCGTTGCGCAGCTGCTCGGTGACGGTGAGCATGTCGATGGGGCGTTGCTTGGCACCCAGCGAGACTATCGCTTCATAGATGTGCTGGTGAGATGTGTCGTAGAAGCTCTCGGGCTTGAGGATGTCGCTCACCACGGTGTAGGCTTCTTTCTCAAGCATGAGCGCGCCTAGCACGGCCTCTTCGATCTTGAGGTCTTGCGGTTGCAGCTTGCCATATTCGCTCACTGCCTGTTGCTCATGTTGTGGCCGACTGCGGCGGCCAGTGTTGTTGTCGGGCATGGTGGTATGTTATAAGTGTAAATGATTTTTGTTTTTCACGGCAAAGTTACTGAAATTTCTTTATACATTAAATATATCGAGCGAAAAGAAATCAACACGTTGTTAACAACCACTCCATTAAAAATGTAATCGTTACTACCGTTACTACCGATACTACCGTTACTACCGTTACTACCGTTACTACCGTTACTATCGTCACTCCCGCAAAAAAAACACAAGGAGAACCACAGCAGCGGCTCTCCTTGTGTTTTATCGGTCGTGATATTGAAATCAGCGAACGCGGCTCTGGTAGCTACCATCGCGAGTGTCAACCTCGATGGTCTCGCCCTCGTTAACGAAAAGAGGCACGCGCACTGTTGCGCCAGTCTCTACTGTGGCGGGCTTGAGAGTGTTGGTTGCTGTGTCACCCTTGATGCCGGGCTCGGTGTAAGTAACCTTGAGCTGAGTCTTAACGGGCATCTCGGCGAAGAGAACTGTCTCGGTAGAAGCATCGCTAACAACCTCAACCACGTCGCTTTCCTTCATGAAGTCAGCGCCAGTGATCATGTCCTTTGAGATAGGAATCTGCTCGTAGGTCTCCTGGTTCATGAAGATAGCATCCTCACCGTCCATGTAGAGGAACTGGTAGGGGCGACGCTCTACGCGCACGTCCTCAAGTTTCTCACCGATGTTGAAGCGACGCTCCAGAACGCGGCCGTCAACCACGTTTTTGAGCTTGGTGCGCATGAAGGTGTTACCTTTACCAGGTTTTACGTGAAGGAATTCAATGCAGAAATACAGATCTCCGTCGAGGCGGATACAAGTTCCGTTTTTGATGTCTTGAGCGTTAATCATAAAATGTTTTTTGTAATTTATTATTTTTGTTTTGAATTTACTTTCAATGCATAATCGACTACAAAGATACTACAAACATAGCGCCCTCGCAAGAATTTTACGCCTTATTTTATTTTTAATGTGCAATTTCTTCTTTTGTCGCTATTTTTTTTGATTTTATCCAAATAAAAATAACGTCATTTCTTGTGTATTCAGAAAAAAGTGTGTAATTTTGCAGTCGCATTTTGCAAAAAAGGAAAATTAAACAAAAAAATTAAATAGAGATGAAAAGAACATTCCAACCCTCGAACATTAAGAAGGCTCACAAGCACGGTTTCCGTCATCGCATGAAAACTGCCGATGGTCGCAAGGTTTTGGCTCGTCGTCGTGCTAAGGGTCGTTACAGCCTCACTGTAAGCGATACTGTTTACAAGTGATTCTAGGTGCAGTGCCACAGGTACTGCGCTAGGATCCTGCCATTAAGGGCAGGGCAACATGGCAAAGAAGCATAGCCGTTATAATTGCTCAATAGGGCAATTACAACGGCATTTGTTGCATTGTGTAATAA
>JAGHSP010000442.1 GCA_018065815.1 Candidatus Sodaliphilus limicaballi
TCTTTCAGTTATTACTAAATCTGTGTTATCCGTGAAATCTGCGCGGGGATTAATCTATTGTTAAAAAATACACGTGGCGATATTTGTTTCTCTCGATTATTTCTTGTAACTTTGCAGCCAAATTTATGTGATAGGTTACTGATTATGAGCAGAGGGAAGGATATTTGTAAGAGATTGAAAGATGTGCGCTGTGAGATTGCGCGTGCCAATGGCATTGAGTTTGTCACCAGCGAGTGCAGTTTCAAGGGCGAATGCACCGGCACATGCCCCAAGTGCGAGGCCGAGGTGCGCTACCTTGAGCAACAGCTGTCGCTGCGCCGTCGCGCCGGAAAGGCCGTTACCGTGGCAGGCATCGCTGCATCGATGTTCCTGGCCTATGCGCCCGCTATGGCTGCGGTTCCCGAACCGGTGCCGTCGCCTGCCGCGCAGCATAAGCCGTTGCCTCCCAAGCCTGACGACATCAAACTTATCCCCTCAACCCCTGCGCAAGGCGATAGAATCATCGTTAACGGAATCGTTGCCGACGAGATGAAGGAACCGTTGATAGGTGCCACAATCAAGTGCAATGGCACAGATTTTGTCTACACCAACATGGAAGGAATGTTCTCCATGGAAGTACCGCGCGGAACCAAGATTGATATTCAATATATTGGGTATGAGGATATCTCTTTCACTATTCCCGAAGATGCCGCGACCAACTTCGACGCCTTTATCATCATGAGCGAGGGGCCAAGTTTGATCGGCGAGGTTGTGGTAGCCAAACGTCCATGCAAAAAGCAAAAGGATTGCGTGATATATAACAACAAATGGCCGCTCGACGCACCCAAAGATGTGGTTCAAGTGACAGGTACCATACGCGAGAAGGACCGTCCCAGCCGACCAGTTGAGAACGCTGTCATCTACCTGGAACAGGGCAACAAGGTGGTGGCACACGGCGACTTGATAGGAAACTTCGAGATGACCATTCCCCGAGGCATGACCATCATCGTCAAGGCACCTGGCTACAAAGACGTGAAAGTGAACCTCGACCGCAATGCCAAGAGCATATCACTCAACGTAACCCCTTTCCCCATTGAATAATATCGGGAGATAAACAATCAGTTCAATCTGTTTCTGTGGTTGTTTTGCCAGGTGGACAAAGGGAAAAAACTCTGTCACCTCTGTGCCTTCTGTGGGAGATGGTCGGTCGGGAAGGCAAAGTGGGTGGAATCCTCGAATCTGAAAAAATTGCCATAATATTTGTAAAAGCAATGGTTTTGCTGTAAATTTGCAACTGGCATTTAAATTTTACATGATTATGAAGAAAACTTTTATTGCATTGTCGATTGCCTTGGTTATGTGTGCATGCACAGGCGGCCCTGGAACCACTTCAGGACAAGGCGTTCAGATGTCTGACGAGCAGATTGAGCAAATCAAGAACGACAACAACCCTCTGCGTGAGGGCACAAAATATTTTCACAGCAGCGAGTTTGACTACTCGGTCAAGTACCCCGTGTCTTACCAGGACTTCAAGGAGAAAGACGGCGGTTTCACTTGCCAGTCAAAGGACGGCATCGCGTCGATCACAGTCACTGCCCGCAAGAGTGACGCTTCGATCGAGGAAGAGTTCAGTGCAGCGTTGGCCCACTACAACGGCAAGAAAGCCGAGATTGAATACAAGCAGCTCGACGACACGTGTTTCGTCATAAAATGTGTTGCCGACGGACACAAGTTCTATCATCGAAGCATCATGTTCAATGGCAAGCTTGCAGCATTCGTCACCGATACCCGTCTCGATGCCGGTGACTCATCGATTGACCCTAACGCCATCTACAGCTGGATAGGCGACGAGATAGGGGAGAGCCTTGCAGCAGGCCCCGCACCCAAGGAGGATGAGCCCGTCAAGGTGGACCCCAACGCAGTGGCACAGGTCGCTTACCTGGGCGAGGGGTGGACCTTCTCAACGCTCACTCATGAAGACGCATTTGCCAAATATGGACAAACCAAGGATATTAACGGCTATGCTGCTACAACCAAGGGGCGTGAGATATACATGATTGTTCCCTCTCAACCCTCGGCTTCGGTTACTGTCAAGGATGTCAACACCGGCGAAGTGATGTATAGGGGTGACAGCAAGCCCATCATCGTGCGTTGCAACGAGGATCACAAGAGCGATGTCGAAATCACTATCATCGACGACACTGGCAAACTCACGAAATACCGTCCCGCCCTCAACAACGGCCGTCCGTCAACCGCAGCCGGCATCCAGGACATAACAAAGTAACACAGCGGATCTGGTTAGTAGTGGCTATGGGTAAAGTCCCTGCGTTCATAAACCACTCGCAATCTGTTATTGAAAGTATATTCACAATGTCGGCTTCCAGCCTCTCTTTACAAAATCATGTGTGAGTGAGATCCGCGTGGGGAATCTGCAAAAAAATCTATTGCAGTATAGTTACAACAGATTGCTCTGATTAAACTGAATAAGAAATTATTC
>JAGHSP010000371.1 GCA_018065815.1 Candidatus Sodaliphilus limicaballi
AACGACGTCAACGTGCGCGAGGCAATCGCCGGCCAGTATGGCGCCGACGTGCTCTATGACCTGCCTCTGCTCAGCAACATCATCGACTACGAGCTGGGCGACGTCATCACCCGCACCTTCAACGAGAGGTTGAGCAACCGCTTCCGCAACAACTACTTCAACCAGTCGTTTGAGGTGGGCTACCGCAAGGTGCACAAGCTGTATAACCTCAATGTGGGCGCAAGCCTCAACTCGGCCATGTCGAGCAGCAAGAACCTCATCGACACCGATCGCAGTATCGCTTCGCGCTGGGTGTGGACGGTGGCTCCCTTTGCCCGCTTTAACTACAAGTTCTCAAAGACCCGCAGCTTGCAGGCCAACTACCGCATGCGCAGCAACCAGCCGTCGCTCAACCAGTTGCAGCCTGTGGCCGACGAGAGCAACCCTCTGAACATCATCGTGGGTAACCCCGAGTTGAAACCCACGTTCAACCACAACATGAATGTGCGATTCAGCGACTTTGACCAGACGAAGCAACGCAGCATCATGGCCAACCTTAATCTCACTTGGGCGCAGAACAGTATCGTCAACAAGACCACATTCGACCCCTCTACCGGCGGTCGCACCACTACCTACGAGAACGTGAGTGGCGTGTGGAGCGCCATGGCAATGAACATGATCAGCCTCCCCTTTGGTGCAGCAAAGACGTGGTACTTCTCTAACCACACCTTCATGCGCTACAACCAGAACAGAGGTTACAACAACGGCGAGATGAACACCAGTGGCTCGTTCTCAATCAACCTGTCGCCTGGTCTCGCATTCCGCAACGGCATGTTCGACCTCGAGATACGTCCCCGCTACGGCTTCCAGACCACGCACAACACTGTGGTGAGCGCCAACAACCGCAACGTGCACACTTATAGCGGCATGTTCAACGGCACCTACAACGCCCCGTTCGGCCTCGTGCTGAGCACCGACCTCGCGTTCAACGCCACCAGCGGTTACTCAAGCGGATATGACACCCACCAGTGGCTGTGGAACGCTTCGCTCTCTTACCAGTTCCTGCGTGAGCGCAACGCGGCTGTCACACTGTCGGTTTACGACATCCTGGGACAGCGCAAGAGCATCAACCGCAACGTCACTGCCAACTACATCGAGGACGCTTACTACAACTCGCTCACCCGCTACGGCATGGTGACATTTACCTATAAGTTCACCACCTTCAAGAAGGGCGAGCAGCCCCAGGAGAGAAGCCTCTACGACGGTTACGGCCCCGACGGCGGCGGACGTCCTGGCGGTCCTGGCGGACGTCCCGGTGGCATGGGTGGCGGACAGCGCCCCATGGGACCTCCTCCCGGAGGCGGCCCCGGCCGATTCTAAGATGACGAACCATCAAAATACAGACTGGCCCCCACTGCCAAGCAAGCGGCAGTGGGGGTTGTTTTTATTGTGCGTGGAAGTGAGTAAAGAAGAAAAAAAGCAAAAAAAATATTTTTTATTTCGTTAATTCAAAACTAATTACTACTTTTGCATTAGTTTAGCAAGGTGTGCGCATACTTATATGAAACACCTGCTGCCATTAACGAGAAATTATTATCTTTAACAAATTTAATTAACTAAAAATGAAGAAGTTATTTACATTAATCGCAATGGTGGCTCTGGCATTTGGCTATGCAAGTGCAGCTACAGAGTCATTCACTGTTGCCGACATGAGCGGTCTTCAGACCACAGCTCAAGACTTCACAGTCACATTCGGCAACTATTCACTGGCACTCGCCAAGGCTGACGGTGCTTCTAACCCCGTTTACAACGAGACTTACAAAGACCTTCGCACTTATGCGAAGAACACCCTCACGCTGACAACAAGCGGTGCTGCAATGACCAAGGTTGTTTTCAACATCTCTGTTCAGGGCATGAAGCGTCTCACCGACGTTACTGCAAGCACAGGTAGTGTTACTGTTGACGCTACTGCAAAGACTGTAACATGGGTAGGCCCCGCAGGTGAGGTTGTTTTCACTGTAGGCGAGAAGGCTACTTATGGCAGTGACGGCGCAACTAAGGCTGGTCAGTTCGACTTTGATGCTGTTGAAATTGAGACTGGCGGCTCTGTTGTTGAGACTGTTGCCACTCCCAAGTTCAGTGTAGCTGGTGGTACTTACCACGGCGTTCAGACTGTTGCCATCAACTGCGGCACCAGCGGCGCAAGCATCTACTACACACTCGACGGCACTACTCCCAGCGCAAGCTCTACAGCTTACACTGCTCCCCTCAGCATCACTGCAACTACCACAGTGAAGGCTATCGCAGTTAAGGGCGACAAGAAGAGCGAGGTTGCTGAGGCAACTTACACTATCGAGGCTGCAACTGCTGTTGCTAACATCGCTGCTTACCAGCAGGTAGCTGACGAGACTTACGTTCAGTTCACCAACACTGTTAGCGTGCTTGCACACAACAGCAAGAACCTCTATGTAAAGGACGAGACTGGCTACGCATTCATCTATGGTGACGTACTCGGTGGCAAGACTTACAAGAACGGTGACGTTATCCCCGCAGGTTTCACTGGCAAAAAGCTCACTTACAACGGCCAGCCCGAGCTCAGCTGCTTCGCTACCGACGGTTTCCAGGCAGCAGCTGGCAACACCCCCATCGACCCTGAGACAATCACAACTGCTCAGGTGAGCGAGGCTCTCTTTGGCCACTACGTGCTCATCAAGGGCGCTAAGATCTCTTACACCAACAAGACTATCACCGACGCTGCAGGTTCAGCACAGGTGCGCACTGGTATGGGTGGCTACGGCAGCTCAACACCTGAAGACAAGGAATATGACGTAATCGCTATCGTCGGTTCGACTAAGGACGGCGACAACTTCATCCCCGTTGTTCTTCCCGTTAAGCTCACCGAGGCAGGTGGCGGCGACGATCCCGTTGTTGACGGCATGACTATCGCTGAGTTCCAGCAGGCAGCCAACGACGCTGTTGTTACCTTCAAGAACCCCGCTACTGTACTCGCAGTATCAGGTCAGCGCATGTTCGTTAAGGACGAGACTGGTTACATGCTCGTTTACGGCAACACTGGCAAGACCTACGCTCAGGGTAACGTGATCCCCGCAGGTTTCAGCGGAACCAAGACTACTTACGACGGCGAGCCCGAGCTCAAGACTCCCTTCGCAGGCTTCAAGGATGCAACCAGCACCGTTGAGGTTAAGGCTGAGGCTCTCACCGGCGAGGCTATGATGGCCCACGCTAACTTCGGTCACTATGTAGTAGCTAAGAACGTCACTATCGACGCTACAGCAAGCACTCTTACTCTCGAAAACGGCGAGGTTGTTAAGTACTACAACAACATGGGCGCTAACATGCCTACTGACTTCTCTAAGAAGTATGACGTTTACGGTATCGTAGGTTCTTATGGCAAGACTGATGTTATCTATCAGCTCCTCACCACCAAGATCACCGAAGCCGGTGGCGGCGAGGTTGATGTTCCCGAGGTTGCCAACGTTGCTGCTCTCTACAACCTGGGCAAGGGCGTTAACGGCAAGATCACTGGCGCGATGACCGCTATCTACCAGAACGGTTCTTACCTCTATGTTAAGAGCGACGACGAGTATGCACTCGTTTACGGCCGTCTGACCAACACATTTGAGAACGGCGACCAGATCGTTAACGGTGTTGCTAACTGGACTCTCTACAACGGCGCTAAGCAGCTCGTTCCCACCGATGAGACATTCGTAGCAAGCGGCAAGGGTGCAGCTATCGAGCCCACCGAGATCGCTCTCGAGGAGGTTGGTACCGACATGGTTCACAACTACCTGCTCATCAAGAACGCTACCATCACTGCAACTGAGACTGCTAACACTTACGAGATCGCTGACGAGACTATGGAAGGCGTTAAGCTCTTCGCTAAGTTCAACGGTGTAGAGATGCCCGAGGTTCTCGAAGGCAAGACATTCGACGTTAAGTGCTTCGTTACTATCTTCAAGGAAGAGGTTGAGCTCTATCCCGTAGAGATCAAGGACAACGCTCCTGCTCCCGTATTTAAGAAGGGTGACGTGAACGGCGACGGTGAGGTTGACGTGAAAGACTCAACTATCCTCATCAACGTAGTTCTTGGCCTTGACAAAGCTGAAAAATATGAAGGTCGTGCCGACGTAGATGGCAACGGCGATGTTGATGCTGCCGACGTTAACGCTCTGATCAACACTATCCTTGGCATTATTAAGTAATTAATCCACACACAATGCTCCACAGAGCATTGCACATAACAATGACTGCGGCTCCATATCCAAACATGGAGCCGCAGTTTTTTTGGTAACTATTCAGCAATGGTATTTTGAGTAATATCCCCGCGCGGATCTCACTGATAACACAGATTTAATAATAACTGAAAGAAATTAAAATGATTAGAATAATTTCTTATTCAGTTAAATCAGAGCAATCTGTTGTAACTATACTACAATAGATTTTT
>JAGHSP010000390.1 GCA_018065815.1 Candidatus Sodaliphilus limicaballi
ATCTGCGTGAGAAAAAATTCCCCGAGTTCTGCGAGTTCCCCGAGAGGTAAAAAGATATGCGTGAGGTTATCGTGAATGGTTCTCTGGCGGGCGGTAGTTCACCAGGAACACTTGCTTGCGGGCACGGGTGATGGCGGTGTAGAGCCACCGCTTGTAGTCGATGGTGCTGCACACGTCGGGCATGATAGCGCCCATGTCGATAAACACATTGCTCCACTGCCCGCCCTGTGCCTTGTGGCATGTCACCGCATAGGCATACTTCACCTGCAAGGCATTGAAATAAGGGTGTTTCTTCAATTCTTTGAACTTGTTGCGCTTGTCGCCAGGCAACTCGGCCATCACTTCGTTAAACAAGCGGTCGCCCTGCTCCCGGTTCAATGCCGGAGAGTCGTTCATCAGGCAGTCGAGAACGATTTTGGCATCTACCTCAATGCCATCGTGGTCGGGGAACTCGAGCGTGACGTTGGCAAACTGCAAGCCGTAGCGGTGCTCAATCTCGCCCCACACGCGCCTCACGCGCGCCACGTCGCCATTGGCAATGAAATCTATCTGCTCATAGTCCTCGGTCCAGTAATAATTGTTGCGTGCCACGAGCAGCATGTCGCCGCTCACTAGCAGGTCCTCGCGGTAGAGTATCGTGTTGCGTATTCCCTGGTTGAACAGCATGGCGCGCTTGTTGCTGCGCGTCACCACGATGGTGTCCTCCATGCCGTCGCGGTCGTAGCAGTCGCTGATGGTTTCAAGGAGGAATTCGCTCGACAGCGCCTTGATGTCGCTGCAACCGTCGAGGGTGAGCGACGGTGCGTCCACGTCGTCCATCGACTGGCGCACAATAGTGGCATTGCACAGTATGCCCGACTCTTGCGACTGACGGGCTATCTCACGCAATCGCATGTGGTAAACCGTGAGTCCATAGCCTTCAAGGAAACCCAGGTTGAGCGCCGGACTGTCAACCTGTCCCACAGACGGCAGCTGGGCATCGTCGCCCATGAGCAGCACACGGCAGTTGTGCCCGTTATACACATAGGACAGCAAGTCGTCGAGCAGGCGGCCTGTGCCGAATGAGGCTATGCTGTCGCCCGATGTGTTGGCTATCATCGAGGCCTCGTCAACGATAAACAGCGTGTTAGTGTGCTTGTTCTCGGCCAGGTTGAATGCCGAGCTGCCATATCCCGATTGGCGATAGATCTTGCGATGTATCGTGTAGGCCGTGTGGCCCGAGTACTCGCTGAACACGTGTGCGGCACGTCCGGTGGGGGCCAGCAGCACGCACTTGATTCCAGCCACCGACATGGCCTTGACCACGGCACCCGTGAGCGAAGTCTTGCCCGTGCCGGCATATCCGCTCAACACCATGAGCGACCGCTCGGGCGAGCAATGCAGGTAGCGCGACAGCGCCACCACAAAGTCCATCTGGTCATTGTTAGGGGTGTAGGGCAAGTGCTTCAGCACCTCGATTGCAAAGGCCCGTATCCTGTCATCATCGATGTCGGAGAGAGTGTGTATGGGGTGTGAATTATGCATCGTTGTTGCCGGGCATGAAACGCGAGTCGTCCTCCTTGTCTTTCTCTACGGGAGGCAATGCTGGAGGTTGCACGGTGTCGTCTTGCTTGGGCGCTTGTTGGGTCTTCGCCTTTGCAGTTTTGCCCTTCTTGGCTTTAGACTCAATCTTGGTCCACTCGTCGCGCACCTCGTCGCCCAGGGCCTTGATGTGCTTGCGGCTGCCCTCAATTCCCTTGTCGATTGTGTCGTCCACAGCGCGCTCTATCGCCTCATTGAACTTGAAAGGCATGAGCGAGATGATTGCGGTGATGAGCGATGCAGCAGTCACCGAGCAGCTGCTGATGAACCCCACGCCGAGCCCGGCAATGGCAAACCCCTCGCCCAGGTCGTCGGTGGGTGTGACTTCGGGCTGATGGGCAAGAGCGAACTCGTGGAAGTTAGAAGCAGTGTAGAAGAAGAACAGCCATGCCGCGATGAGCACTATCGACACAGCGCTCCACACCTTGCTCTTGAAGCAATTAAGCCTGATGGCAAGAAATCCTGCGATGAATGGCAGCAGGGCAAACACGATGCCTCGCACGCTGCCGGTGCGTGATATGAGTCCTGCGGTGAACTCAAAGCCATTGAGTCCTCCCTGCAAAGCGATGTCATAGAACGGGAGAAACACATAGCACACAAGAGCCACTGCAAGCAATATATTTGTGATGGGTTTCATATATTTCTAACTACTTTGTGGTGCCTAATATGGCACAATAATATGCGAAGATACTAAAAATACCACAATCAATACCTATATAGACACAATATTTAGTATTTTTTCACGCAAATGATAGTCAAGAACAGCAATTAAAATAATAAAAATCTTATGTACCTTTTGTTCTTATGTCTAAAAAATCGTACAGAGGGCACAGAGTACGGAAAGAAATTAAAATAATTAGAATTATGTTGTCCGGTAAAAAAAACATTTTCTTTTTTTATTCTATACCAAGCCTGGGTAAGTCAAAATGCGCCATATTCCTTACCCCACCCTGCAAATTGACGGGGAACTCGTCACACTGCATCGTAAGAGGGTGTGTCAAAACGCACTTTGGTAGGGTAACAAATCTTTTGCCCTTGCAGGGCGTATTAGCGTTACCGTCTGTTACCCAAGGCGTTGCCTTGGGCTAGTAGCAACATTGCGCTTACAGCGCGCCGCCATTTCGTGCATTTTGGCACACCCTCTAGGTTCCCCGAGTTCTCCGAGAGGCAAAATGAGATCTGCGAGAGATTATCCCGTATTGGTGTATAGTTACGAAAAACAAAAGCTTTGTATAAAAACCATTTACTTTAACCAATGACTTTTATGGGGATCCAGATATTTCCCTTTGGCTTCCCATTTATTATCGAATGATCTCCAATATTTTCCATCTTTGTAGAATAACCAACCGAAAGAGATTTTGATTGTATATGACATTTTCACGTCGTTTATAAACATTGAGTTGTCTGGATTTTCGCCTTTGGGAGAGTTTCTGTGCATGGTCAAATCGCAAATTTCTGCCGCATAGTTGCCTGCCGTGTAGGCAAAAGGATATGTCTCTACCAACGCATCCTTATCAGTTCTAAATGCACCGTCGGGTTTAAACATTTCTGATGTAAGCTTGCGTGACACCTTGATTAATTTACTACTATTGAGCAGGCTACACAACTTTACCAACTCCTCTGTCGCTTCTCGGTCGGAACTGGCAGAAAAGTCTATCGTGACCCAAGAATGTATAGGCGATGGTCCCTTGCCACCAAAACTAAAACTTAAATAGCATTCACACAGTTTTTTCCCCATGAAAGTGTAATTCTCATTTGACAGGTCAAGAGTGAATTTTTTCCATTTTGTTTCTTCATAACTTAATGTGTCGCGAGACACTAGGTGGAAGTTCTTTATTGCTGAGACTTTTTCGTCCACGTTGTCAAACGTGAGGCTACTCAGGTCTTCGATTTCCAGCAAAGGATAGAAGATTTGGTACTCATTGACCTCGACTGGCTGGCTTTGCCCCATGGCATAGCAACCGAGGCCGAACGTTAACACTAAAGTGATTATAATTTTATTCATGATTTTCTGTTTTATGTTTAGTTTTTACCACGGGAATGGCTCTTGTTTGCCCGACTGGCTCAAAAAATAGCCAGTGGTGTGTGAGATGACATAGGCATAACTGGTCTGGCTCTTGGGATAATCATCTTGGGTATCATACCAGTAATATGTCCTGTTCTTTTCATTGTCAACAAATGAGTGCATGGCACAGAAAGCATTGTCAAAATAATATGGCAGCACTTGCTCAAAACCTTTTCCCAGCACCTTGAGTTCTTGCCCTGTGGTGTCAACAACCACGAGAGTGCCATCGGGTTTCACGGCAAGAGTCTTGCCTCCCACAAACTGCATGGCAATAGACTTGTATCTCGCAGGCACAACCACCGCGCCCGTCTTGTCGATGAACCCAAGCAAGCCGTCCTGCTGCACGCAGGCGAGGCCGTCGTTGTTGAACTGAATCACCATTGTGTACTCGTCCTTAATCACGATTTTGCCCTGCTCATTCATGAATCCATACCTGTTGTTTTTGTTTTTATACACCATCAGCCCGTCCTTTACAAGTTTCTCTACACACCACCGCATGCTTGCGTCGGCCAGACCTCGTCCATGAGAATTGTAATAAGGGAGTTTGTCGAAACTTGTCACATACTTAGATAGGTTAGCCAGTTTTACTATGTAAGGATTTTCCATCCGGACGTCATTGTCACTGACGCGGTTCACCACAATTCCTCGCCCAATCCACCATGCACACTCCATGTCGCGCACTTGCTTGTTAAGTGAGCCACAGCCCTTGCAGTGAAGCTCCATCAATGCTGTGTAGTACTGCGCCATAAAGTCTACAGGGTTTGCATAGGCCATATTCCTGAAAACCCTAAACGCATCATCGTACTGCTTGTTGTGATAGTACGCAAAAGCCTTGGGCAGTGATGAGTCGTCAGACACAATCTGAACGATTTCTCCTTCCCTGACAAGTAGTAAATCAGTCCCGGAGTATTCAAAGGCACCGCTCACTTTTACTTTCATGCTGACGAATGTGAGTGACTGTTCCACGTCTTCGGGGTCAATGCTCTCGGGCTCGCTATATCCGTATTCGATTCTAGGCTCGGAAAAGGTTATCACTATGTTTTTCCTTAGTTTCTCGATAGCCATGATAAAATCGGTCATGCTACGTGACTGGAGTTGCTTGTCATCGACCTTGCGCAACTGCCCATGCTTGACAAACTCTTGTGTCATTCCATTGTTAATGCGACACTTAATCTTTTGTCCCGAAAACAGGTTATCAATCTTTTCAAGGTCTAGCGGGCTTTTGCTTGAGACCCACTGTTCCATTGCGCTTTTGTATTGTCGCACGGCTTCAAGGTCCTGGATTTCATAGGTCGCGACACGATTTCTTGCACCTGCAGTAGCAAAGGCGAGCATTGCAATAATAATAATTATATTACTTTTTTTCATGCATATGTGATGTTATTTTGATTTAGACCTATTATCCTTTCCATGACCATAGACATACCACTCAACCAGAGACTCACCTGCTGCAGGCTTGGGAACGAACTGAGAGATAAGCCAACCCGAGTTAGATGACTGTCGGTCATGATACTTGATAGAGAAAACCCAGCCAGGCACTTGCGTGAAAACAAATTCAAGATTCTCGACATGCTGTATTTTCAACTTGCCCGAATGCACTAAATAAACAAAAACCGAACGGTTGTCATAGCCAAAGTCCTTGTCCATGAAGCGTGAGATGTTTTCGGGTTGATTGGCAGTGACCTCGCCTAGTTCCATGAAATTAGTTTCATGGGCATCAGGCATAATCATGAGCATCGGGCTATTGCTAATGGGGGCTGTGTCAAACAGTTTCCCATACACACTTGAAATGACCCACTTGTACATGCCTGTACCGCGCTGTTCCACGTTCAGGAAAAGGTCGATGTCAACGGGTTTGCCACTAAGGGAGCACTTGCATCGGGCAACAGCAGTCCAATCACTATCGTCGTAAGAAATGGTCAAGGAATTATCGACCACAGAGTCAATCAGTGCATAAGCCTGTGCAATGCGAGGGTCTTTATCAGAAGTAAACATAGTGAAGTCGAACAACTTAGCCACATCCAGTTTGCGCTGAGCAATGGAAACCGAATCGCAGGCTATTGTGTCGCGCTTGTTGAATCGCTCAAAAAACTCATCAACAAGCCCTACACGTTCCTCTTGCAGATAATCGCTTAGAATCATTACCTGAGCGAACGCAACTTCGCAACACATCACGTACAAGACAAATAAATATACTTTTCTCATAAAGTGTTAATGAAATTGATGGGGGCACACATTCTCCAGCGCCCCCATTAATGACCTAAAATTGGGTGTTGGGTACAGGTTTAGTTATAGGGTTTAGTGGCTATTGCAGAAGTGTTGCCCAGCCTTACGATATATTCATCGCCAGCCTCGGTGCGTTCGATGTCGATGTAACACTTCACGCGCTTGGTGGTGATGTCTTTATACACAGCGCGTCCGTCGCGGTAGCCCACAAAAGCCTGGTCAAACTGAACGGTGCAAACAAAAGTGTTCTCTGAAATCCTCTGGGGGTTAGATACCTTCATGCTGGCAATGTCGCTCGATGTGATTTCCACATCGGTGTACTTGAGGTCAACCATGTGGGTAAAATAATTTCTCATCAATATCTTGTTGACACTCTTGCGATAGCGAGAAGTCACCTCCATGGTGACACCTTTGACGTTCTTTCGTGCCTCATAGTCATAGAAGTCCTCGCAATTGGCTATGAACAATTTCTTGGCAGCCTTGGCGAAATACATTCGCTCGTCACGATTGTAATCCTTATCGGCCATAGAAGAAATGTTGCTGTTGAGTTGGTCCACTTTTTGTGTAGCCCTAATTTGGATTTGGCTTTTCACTTTAGGGCTATTAAGGTCTTGTGCCGAGAGCATAGTTGTCAAGGCAAGAACAGAAATCAATAATAATGCTATTCTTTTCATGTCAAGTAAATTTATTGTTTATGATGTATTTCTCTCACATAGAGTTTCTCAATGCCATTTTCGGAGAGCTGGATATCCACTACCTCGACATAGAGGATGCGGTTAGTGGTAGCGAGTCGGCCCAGGAAAGTTTCGGGGTCTTCCTTGTCTACCACGATGTTGCCGTCCTGCGAGATGTTGCGCACCACTGCTTTGTCGGCAAACTCTTTTTCAAATAATTTAGCAAATTCTACACGCTTAGCAATAGGATTGTTGGGATTGACAAGTGCAGTAAAAATCTCGCTTAGTGAATCTTTGAGATTGCTATCGTCCACTTCCTCGTCATTTTCAACATCCTTTGCCTTTTTAACGGTTTCTTCTCGTGGCACCTCGGGGGTCTTTTCGCTTGGAACGGCAGCACTTGCAAGGAATGTGTTATGAATGGGAGTTTGTTCGCCATCGGTCATGTAGTCAATCTTTCGACTCATAGCAGTCAACAGAACGTCCCATGTGATTGAGTTTGTATTGATTTTTTCGAGTTCATCAAAGATGTCGCACAGTGTTGCCGTGTAAATGTCAAGGACATTGTCGTTATACCATGGGATGTTATAGGCCCCCGATGTCTGCTTGGGCGATGCCGATGTCGCAATCACATTGCCTTTAGCTCCCAGGAAAAGGTCTTGTATGAGTTTGATTTTTTTCCCGCTCATCTGTGGTGAGGCATAATTGACCGAGAAGGTAGGGTGCGTCTTGGCACTCACATAATCTTCGTTATTGCAGCACATGCCTATGGTTACATTTAGTCGTGCACCCTTGCTTTTCAACTGGTTGAAAACCCATTGCAGAGGTATACACTTGTTTGGGTTAACTTGTCCCATCCACATCTGGGGGTAGGGAGTTTCGTCCTGAAAGGCTCGCACACCGTGACCGATGTAGTAAAACACGATTATGTCGTCGGGGGATGTTACCTTAAGGCTCTCAACCTCTTTTTTACACCTCTCGGGCGAGAGTGCAGTGCCACATATGTCGTGAGTTGATACCTTGTATCCCATCGGAGCGAGGGAAGCGTTCACCTCATTGATGAAGTGTCCGTACAGGATGTTGCGACCCATCACATCACAACTTCCCACATTCTTGTCGGTAGTGTCGATAAACGTGAGCCAGTGAATTGTTTGTGCCTGTGCCGCACCGAGGATGAAAATGCTTAATAGCAGTCCTAATATCTTTTTCATATATTATTTGGTAGATTTGTTAGACAAAAGTTTCAAATTGGGTTCCAGAGGGAAAAGTTCTTGCGCAAAAAGCATCAGTTGTTCATTGTTAGTGCCAGTGTCGCCAGTGACAATGGTGTTGCACAGGTGGTCAAGAATGCGCCACTTTTTAAGGCTGTAGTCAAACTCGACATGAACCACCTTGTTGCCCCCCTTTGCGCATGTGAAGCGAGTCCAGGGCATGAAACGTCCATACACGATTTTATCGGTCTGGAAGTTGACTGGTTGGCACAACAGATACAGGAAAATAGCCTTGCTCTCTTGTGACAGTTCTATAACACTGTTTTGAGGCACGGTGTCGCTCTTGGCAATGAGTGAGCACTTGACGCTCTTGGCATTAATTATAATAGATGTGATACTGTCGCCGAGTGGATGTGCAACAGTCGATTGTTGATACTTGATGCCGTTCCGTGCATTGCTCTTGGGTAATGAATTGCAGCCTGCTAGCGTTGCACAACCTAGAAGTGCGGCAGCAATACAATATAACAAAGATTTTGTATTCATAATTTATTTAGAATGCTTTGGTGAAGAAGCCTGATAATGAGCCAAAAGTGGATTTTGAACCAGCAAATACTGAGACACCGTCGTGCAAGTAATCTTTGTTGTAAAAATCATACAACGCATGCTCGTACTTTATTCCGGTTTTGATGTGTGAATGAGTGTTGTAATAAGAAATTGAGCCAATAGCTGTGAATCCGTTGTTCACGGCCTTAGCATCATTGATGGTGTTGTCGTGATAATGGAAAGCATAATTATAAGCCGAGCCCATGTCGAGAACAATATTGTAGTTCCTGTTTTCATAACTCAGCAGTCTTATCTGCAATGTCACATATGGAGCTACCATGCGCTTGACAATCTCGGTGCGCTCGGTAGCCTCGGGCATCAAAACATCATAACCGTCTTGCACATAATCAACACCTGCGGTGAATCCTAATGGGAACATGCGAGAAAGATACCCAACATTGTAGCCGACAGAATATCGCCTCATCTTCCAGTCCCAATGGCTCAAGCCAAAGGCTTGGGGATAGATTGTCGCCTTGCCGTTGGCAAACTCCAGGTTTTGAACGACATTAGCCGTGTACTGTACGTCAGGAATTAGCCAACTGTGGCTCTCGGCAAAATCGTTGTCGATTAACTGCACTGCGGTGCCAATTCCTAGGGTATAAAGAAGATTGTCGGTGGTAATGCGCGGACTAGCAGTCCACTCGCTGCGTTGAATCTGGGCTAAAGCACCAAGAGAGCTACACAACGCAAGTGCACAAGTAAAAATAATTTTTTTCTTCATGAGAGTCTTCGTCTCTATCTTTGCCCTACGACCCCCTATAGGACTATAAAAAAATTTAGGTTAAGCCCACAACAATAAACAAAAGAAGCGTGAGATCGTGCAAATGCCTATCTCACACTCCGGGCCTTCGAACTTGCCTATTCAGTAAGATAAGCAATGCCGAAGCCCACGCCAGATGTTGTACATGCTCCTATATACATACACACCTTACCCCCACCTTTTTATGCGGTGAAGTTCAGCGTAGTGCATGCACAAAAAGGAGATGCGGTATAAACACATCCCGGGACATCTGCCATTGCTATTCTTTCCACTGAATAATCCAAGTGTTCGAAGTTTGGAGTGTAGAAAGAGAAGCGCTTGCAAACGCCTTTCCATTTATTATTGTCATTCCCGCCCATACCCGCTTCCACCGTTTCATGTTGCATGAACACAAATACCGCTTCAACCTGGCGTGGACTTCAACCCTTTAGACACGTTGTCTAAATTGTTTTCAGGAAATCAATGCAAAAGTATGAAAAAAAAATCTAATGAGCAAAAAAATAACACCAAAAAAAAGACTGTACTTTACTACTCAACTTTAGCATGTGAAACCATTTGAGTCTCACCTATTTGCTCCGATTAGCGTCCTGCTGGACGC
>JAGHSP010000416.1 GCA_018065815.1 Candidatus Sodaliphilus limicaballi
TTCGCTCCAATCTGCATCGGCATGGACTATAACGCCAACATCAACTGGATTGTGGCAGGACAGCCGCAAGGCAACCGCCTCAATGTGATCAAGTCGTTCTATGTAAAATTCGAGCGGAAGATCCCTGCACTGGTATCGGAGTTCTGCACCTACTATGCCCATCATGAGAACAAGACAGTTGTGTTCTACTACGACACAACCGCCCTCGGTGCGAACTATGCAGTGAACGACCAGGACTTCCGCTATGTGATTATCCATGAGTTCGAGCGTCATGGATGGCAGGTCATCGATGTGTACCTCGGCAACCCGATGAGACATGATGAGAAGTACCTGCTCATCAATCAGGGTTTTGCCGGTAAACAACGGCTAATGCCGATGTTCAACCGCCAAAACAATGATGACCTTATCCTCGCAATACAGACAGCCGGCGTGTTACGCGGCCGTCTCGGTTTCCGCAAGGACAAAGGCGGTGAGAAACTTGCGGAGTCCGAAGAAAACCTACTCGAACACCGCACAGACGGCACTGACGCATTCGACACCCTCTACATCGGCTGCGAGAAGTTTCCACAACATTCAATCGGTTTTGTCTCAACATCTGGAGTAGTATGATTTTGCATCTTAACATCATTTATCAGAGGTGTACCCCACTTTGGCATATCTGTGCTCTAACTTTGTTCATTTTTGTGCATAATGTTTTGCACAATTAAAATTACATTTTTTATGCAAACACTAAATTTTCAACAGCCATTAGCAGGTATGATTGTTGCCGGGCTAATTGATGTCGACACAGTGCGACCAGAAATCAAGGCGGGACGTTACATCGTCCGCAGTACTAACTGTTTCAATCAAGATGAACTGCCAGATTTTTCTAAGCAGGAACTCCTCAACAACTTCTTGTTCGGGAACATCAGGCCAGAGCACATGCTTCAAGATGTTGTGCTCGGAGTCATTGACCTAACCGAGGAGGACAATTCTAATAACAAGGAGAAGCCAACGATTCTTATCCAACGAGGTCGCTTCTTCAAAAAACCGTTAGCCAGCGACACTAACATCGAGGACATCAACGATGATGAACTTTACGAGGTTGAGTTGAAGAACCTGGACCGTGAGGATAATGTTATCGTCCTGCCGTTGCGCCAAGAGATATTCAATCAGTTGAAACGCAACACAGCCTTGTTTATCCACAAGACTCCTTACACCCATTTCATCTTGAACATCAACGATATTGCACCTGTTACTTTTAATGTTGTCGTTTGTTTCTGTGGTAACAAGCAGAGGATTTTCACGCTTGAAAGAACAAACCGCATCATACTCCCCGAACCCAATTACACGGGTACAGGCGAAAACAACCACGACGGTGTATTATTGATCCTTAGAAATGAAATAAAGACCGATTAAGCACTATTTATGCAAGTTTTTTTGTAACTTTGCAGTGTCAAAATCATTTGACATACATTCTGTAAACTAATTTCATTAGTCTATCGCTTCATAGGAATGTAGGAAGTTTTTATTTTAGCAACGATAGATTAGTGGCTACTGCTATATGCGTGAGCCTCTAATCGTTTGCTACACTTTTTCCTACAGTGCCTATGATAACGATTCAGCAGGCTCACCTTCTTTTACCCTTTTACAAGGCTTGTATTATCATTTTTTTAGTAAAAAGTATCATTAAAACGCCCTTTATTACGCATTTTTTTGTATCTTTGCGTATTATGCCGAGATATACTTTGTATATCTGGCTTAGAAACTAAGACAGTACGAATTTATAGTTAATAATATGAGCAGTAAGTTTTTTAACAATATCGAGTCTCCTCTTATCGAAAAGTTCAAAGGCATAGCCGAGAATATGCATGATTTTCACACATTTCAAGCTGTTGCAGGTTATTTCCGTTCATCAGGATATTTTAAACTGCGCAAACATCTTGAGGATGTTAAAAAGATACAGATTCTTGTTGGTATAAATATTGATAATATCTTCAAAAAACATGACAAAAGTTTGCTAATGCTTGAGGGGGAGGACGAAGCCCGTGCACAATACACCCAAGACTTTATCAAGGATGTCATGGATGCCAAATACAGTGCCGAAGTTGAAGAGGGAATCTTGCAATTATGTGATGACTTAGCTTCGGGCAAAGTTGAAATGCGTATTGATAAATCGAAAAACTTACATGCAAAATTCTATCTTTGTCTTCCCGAAGAACATAACGAAAATTCAGATGGATGGGTCATTATGGGTTCTTCAAATATCTCTGATTCAGGATTAGGCACAACGCAGCCACCACGTTATGAACTTAATGTGGCTATGAAGGACTATGAAGATGTAAAATACTGCAAAGAGGAATTTGAAAAACTATGGAATGAATCTATTCCTCTATCCCCCGAAGATATTGCTCGCATTAGGAAGAAAACTCACCTTGATAACATGCCAACACCGTATGAATTGTATATCAAGGTATTGATAGATGCATTTGGCAACCAGGTTGAGGATAATTTTACAATGAGTTTGCCAGAGGGGTATATGCCACTTAAATATCAAAAGGATGCAGTCATTCAAGGCTTCCAAATGCTTAAAGAATATAATGGTTTCTTCCTTGCTGATGTTGTTGGTACAGGAAAGACGGTTGTCGGAACAATGATTGCAAAACGCTTCATTGAAGAAAACGGAAAAGACACCAATGTGTTGATTGTTTATCCTCCTGCGTTAAAAAACAATTGGGAAGAAACAGTCAAAGACTTTAAGATAACAAAGTATGTACAATTTGTAAGCAATGGAAGTTTAGACAAGGTACTTGAGGAGAAAAACAATTACAAAGGTCCAGAAGAATTTGACCTAATAATTGTTGATGAGGCACATAATTTCCGTTCAGATTCAGCAGAGCGCTATGACGAGCTTCAGCGTATTTGCAAAACTCCTCGTGTAAACGAAGGATTTATTGAGGGTGTCCGCAAAAAAGTAATGCTTTTGTCGGCTACTCCATTGAACAACCGACCTGAAGATTTCTTAAATCTCATATTACTATTCCAAGATGCTCGCAATCCTACAATTGATGGTATCAACAACCTCAATGTTAAATTCCAACCTTGGATAAAAAGATATAAGGAAGCTATGGCAAAACGTCATAAATCTGTTGACTCAAAAGAGTTGCTTTCAGATGTTGACATGATTTATGAAGAAATGCGAACTGAAGTACTTGATAAGATATTAGTGCGTCGCACTCGCAAAAATCTTCTTAACAATGATGACTATCGTGCGGATCTTGACAAACAAGGAATTAAATTTCCGCATATAGAACGTCCTAACGAGTGCATTTACCAAATGGACTCAAAATTATCAGCACTGTTCTATCATACTATCTCAATTCTCACCGACACTCGTGATGCCGATAATCCTGATGGCGAAGGATTAAACTATGCTCGTTATCGTGCAATTGAATTCCTAACAGGCGAGGCTCGCAATAAATACAAGCAAGCACAACAAGTAACCACATTGCTCCAAGGCATTTACAGGGTTCATATGGTAAAGCGCCTTGAAAGCAGTTTCTCTGCTTTCAAGACTTCGCTTCACACATTCCTTCGTATTACCAATGATATGATTAAGATGTTTGAAGAAAACAAAATCTTAATTGCTCCAGACTATGATGTTAAGGGAATGATGGCCAAGGATATGGAACTTGACCAGATTATTGAAAATCTTGTTGAAAAGGGATTGAGTGAAAAAGATTTTGTATATGAATCTTCTGATTTCTCTGATGAATTACTGGAGTTGTTACAAGATGATGCTGCAAAACTGGCAAAATTGTGTGAAAGATGGGATAAGGTATCTGCAGACCCCAAACTTGACGAGTTTATTTCACTTCTCAACAACGAGCTTTTTGACGAGAACCGTAATGCCGAAGGTAACTATTCAGGTATCTTTCTGAGATATATCCAAACTGGCAGCACTATCAATGGGCTACGTTTTTAGAATATCGAAATATCAAAAGAGACAGTTGTAGCACTTCGCAAGCGTCATTTGATAGACGTTCAAACGCACCGAACGCTTGTTTCTGTTCCTCTTCTGTCATGCCTGTACCTGTATCTTCAACGACCAGTGTCAGAACTCCATTATCATATTCAGTAATCAAAGAAACACCGCCTTCTTCTGTGAACTTGACTGCGTTTGACAGCAGGTTATTCCCGATTTGTATTATTCGCTCTTTGTCGGTCAATACAATGGCATCGTGTCCAGTCTTCACGGACAAGGACAACCCTTTGTTCACTGCAACAGGAATGAACTCCGTTTCAAGTGTGTGCGTGATTGCAGAAATCCGGCAGGGTGACAGACGGGGCTGTTCCTTGCCGTTGTCCAGGCGGAAGAAGTCAAGCAAAGT
>JAGHSP010000265.1 GCA_018065815.1 Candidatus Sodaliphilus limicaballi
TGGGAGATAATAAAATTTCTTCTAAATTCGGATAATTTCTTTCAGTAGAAAATCTCTGTGATCTCTGTGTCTCCGTGGGGGAAGTCGGGAAGTTCTTGGGATGTTTTGGCAAGTTTTGATGCGGTTGCGCTGCTCTCCCTCTCGGGGAACTCGGGGAAGTTTTTCTCTCGCGGATAACGCAGATTGCGCAGATTGTATATTTTCAGCTTATTTTCAGTATATTTCAAGCGCAGCGCCATCTGCTTGATTAATTTTTTGACAGAAAAGAAAAGAAAATGAAATTATTCTAATTATTTTAATTTCTTTCAGTTATTAATAAATCAGTGTTATCAGTGAGATCCGCGCGGGGATATTACCTAAAATACCATTGCTGAATAGTTACACCTCCGTCACACGGTGGCGGTGAGGAGGGTGGCTTGGCCGTCGAGGTGGAGGCGGTGCAGGGTGGCGGGGACTAGGATGGTCTCGCCACGGTGCATGGGGGTGTCGTGGCCGTTCTCATCGGTGATGATGAGGGTACCTTTGAGACACATGACGATGAGGAATGAGTCCTTGTCGTTGTCGATTGTGTCCACGCCGTCGAGCATCAAGCGGTGCACGTCGAAGTAGGGGCACTTCACGAGCGTGGTCTCGCCAGCGGCGTTGCCAGGATTGGGCAGCACGTAGCTGTCATGCACGGTGTAGTCGATGGCGTCGCGCGCCTGCTCCACATGCAGCTCGCGGGCGTTGCCGTCGGCATCGCGGCGGTCATAGTCATATACTCGATAGGTGATGTCGCTGGTTTGCTGCACCTCGGCGATGAGATTGCCTGCTCCTATGCCGTGGATGCGTCCCGAAGGCAGGAAGAACACGTCGCCCACGTGCGATTCGTGCTGGGCCACCACGTCGAGGATGGTGCCATCGGCCACGCGTTGCTCATACTCCTCGGGGGTTATCTCTTGCGACATTCCCGACAGAATCTTTGCGCCGGGCTTGTGGTCGATGAGATACCACATCTCGGTCTTGCCGTAGCAGTTGTGGCGTTGCTTTGCCAGTTCGTCATTGGGGTGCACTTGCAGCGAGAGGTCTTGCTCGGCATCGATGAACTTGATGAGCAGCGGGAACTGGTTGCCATGCTGGGCATACACAGCCTCGCCCACCAGCTGCCCCTTGTGGCGCTCGATGAGTTGCGACAGTGTGAGCCCGTCGTCATCGCCGCCCTTGACAACGCTCTCGTTGCCCTTGACGCCCGAGATTTCCCAGCTCTCGCCCACGCGGGGCACATCGCTTTCAAGACCTTTAAAATAGGCCATACGCTCACCGCCCCAGAGCACGCTCTTGAGCAGGCGGTGGAATTTATATGGTTTGAGTTGTGTCATGTATTAAATAATAGTTGCAAAGTTAATATTTTGCTGCAAAATTACTGCTATTTGTCCAAACCAAATATCCCGTTTGTCGCAATAATTAACAAAAAATGCCCCACGCGGCGTTGCGTGAGGCACTATTTCGGTTAATGAGTGTCCTGTTAGATTGAAAGGCGGCGCAGGGTTTCCACCAGTTCGGGATCCACGGGTTTGTCTTTGTGGATGGCCTTGCTGAATGGTACATACACGATTTTCTCGTCGTCGTCGCCTATCATGACGTTGCGCTGTCCCTCGATGAGTGCGTCGATGGCTGCTGCTCCGAGGCGTGATGCCAGGATGCGGTCCTGGGCTGTGGGCGAGCCGCCGCGCTGCAAGTGGCCGAGGATGGTCACGCGGGTGTCATACTGCGGATACTTTTCCTTAACGCGGTCGGCCAGTGCCATGGCGCCACCGGTGAGGGGGCTCTCGGCTACGAGCACGATAGATGAGTTCTTGCTCTTGCGGAATCCGTTCTGTATGAGTTGGTCAAGCTGTTCAGCAGGAGTAGAAATCTCGGGGATAATCGCTGCCTCGGCACCGGTTGCAATGGCACCGTTGATGGCAAGGAAACCTGCGTTGCGTCCCATTACCTCGATGAAGAACAGGCGCTCGTGGCTGGTCGCGGTGTCGCGAATGCGGTCCACGCACCACATGATGGTGTTGAGTGCGGTGTCATAGCCTATGGTGTGGTCGGTGCCATAGAGGTCGTTGTCGATGGTGCCCGGGAGGCCCACGATGGGAACATCAAATTCCTGTGCAAAGATGCGTGCTCCCGTGAGCGAACCGTCGCCGCCTATCACCACCAGGGCGTCAATCTCATGCTTGCGCATGTTCTCATAGGCCAGCTTGCGTCCCTCGGGAGTGGTGAATTCCTTGCAGCGGGCGGTCTTCAGGATGGTGCCGCCCTGTTGTATGATGTTTGAAACGTTCTGTGTCTTGAAATCCACGATCTCGTCGGTGATGAGACCCTTGTAACCACGGTAGATGCCTTTTACCTTGAATCCGTTGTAGATTGCCGAACGGGTGACCGCACGTATGGCGGCGTTCATGCCGGGGGCATCACCGCCCGACGTCAAAATGCCGATTGTCTTAATCTGTGCCATTATTTTTCCTCGTTTATATAACCACTAATATTTTTTTCAGTGCAAAATTACAAATTATCTTTAATGTAGCATGCGTTGCACCTAAAAAGATTTAAAGAAAAATGAAATTAACCTTACGATTCCAGAGTTGGAACTATACACAAATAGAGTTTTTGCGGGGTAACAACTCTTTTGCCCTTGTAGGGTGTATTGATGTTACCGCCAGCAAACATCTTCATCAGGAATATATCTGCTAGCACTTATGTGCAGCAAGCGGATATTACCGAAGAATAAATTTTTTGTTAATTTTTAGTTGATTTCAAGCGAAGCGCCTTTTCTATGA
>JAGHSP010000355.1 GCA_018065815.1 Candidatus Sodaliphilus limicaballi
GGGATGTCCGAGGTGAAGCGGACTGCCGCCAGTGATGTTATCAGTGTTGTTGCCATAATTGTCGGTTTGTATTGTCAGTGCAAAATTATATCATACTGTCAGTTGCAGAAAAGACAAAAAATTTCCTTATTTATCAATGGATTGAGAATAATTCAGTACCTTTGTAACAAATTATATAGCTATGGAAGAAATCGAGATTACCTATAGTGCTTTTGGATTTAATGAATCTACATTTACAATGGAGATTTCTGATAACCTGTATGAAAAACTTGAAGACGCAGATCTTGATGGTGAATACCTTGACTCGGATTATATAAGCGAAAATAAACCTAGAATCCACAAACAGATTATTAGAGCTATAAGAAATGACATGGAAGATAAAACTTTGGAACCAGATGAAGGATTTGTGGAAAAGGTACGGAAACACAAGAGTAAATATAAAGAATACTCAGAAGCAGCCGACCATAATTTGATGGATGTTCTCACCGATGATGATGATATTACATACGAGATAGAATTATAACAGCTTTCCTCCCCAGTTGCTGAAAAGACAGAGAATGCAGCCCGAAACATGCTTACCAATTTAAATAGTGAATTCATGGGCATCAGCGTTGAAGGCAGACGCGATGCTGAGAGCAGTTGCGAGCGAGCCACCCAGAGAGTCGATGAGCACCGACACCGGCTTGCCGGCATTGCTGGCAAGGATATAGTCAACATAGTCACGGTCGAAGTCGCAACCGCCGACATAGCCTTTCAGGTGCAGGTTGTATGTGTGTTTTGCCATAGTATATCAAATTTCTATGGCACAAAGTTATTACCCAAATAAACAAGGAGAAAAGACAAGCCCGCCACGCAGTTTTACGGCTCAAATCGCCTCTAAGTGATGTTTTTTTAGTAACTTTGCAACAGAAATAGCAAACGATATGGCAGAGAACCAGAACATAGAATACAAAGAATCTTGGCGTGACGACTACCTTGGCTGGATATGCGCCTTTGCAAATTCACAGGGAGGTAAACTCTACATCGGAGTGAACGACAAAGGTGAGGTCGTTGGCGTGTCTAACAGCCACAGACTACTTGAAGATATTCCCAACAAGATTGTAACAGTCCTCGGCCTAGTCTGTGACATCAATCTTTTGACCGAAGACGGCAAGGAATATCTCGAGATTGTAGTTGAGGCAAGCAATGTCCCCATCTCTTTCAAGGGAGAGTATCACGTGCGTTCTGGTGCCACAAAACAAGTGCTTAAAGGAACAAGCCTGCAATACTTCTTGCTGAAAAAGAACGGTTTGTCTTGGGATGACATTGCGTCTACTGATGCGACAATTGATTTCGTTGACCGCAAAGCCATAGAATATTTCTTGCGTAAAGGTATAGAATCTGGACGTATAAGCTCGGACTTGGAGAACGAAAGCACACAAACAGTTCTCGAGAATTTCAGATTGCTTACCCCTGACGGGAAACTAAAGAACGCAGCGGTACTCATGTTTGGCAAAGACCCACAGTATTATTTCCCTGGCGTTCAATTTAAGATAGGTAGTTTCGGTGCCGATGATACAGACCTTATCTTCCAAGACATCATTGAGGGAAACATTCTTCAAATGGCAGACAAAGTGATTTGGGCCTTGCGTACTAAGTATTTCCGTAACCCCATTCGTTATGTTGGTATGCAGCGAATCGAAGACCTCGAAATACCCGAGGAAGCTTTACGAGAAATTATTTACAACGCAATTATCCACAAACAATATAGCGGAGTGCCTATTCAAATGAGGGTTTATAACGACCATATTGAGTTGTGGAATAATGGCGAACTTCCTGACACACTAACTGCTGAAAAACTCATGCAGAAACACTCATCGTATCCACGCAACCTGAGCATTGCAGGAGTATTCCTTGCTGCGGGATTCATTGAGTCATGGGGACGAGGTATTGAGAAGATTTGTTCAGGCTTTAAGAACGCAAAAATTAACAATCCGACTTTTGAAGCAGTACAAGGTGGTGTTCGTGTGACTTTTGAAAGGAACTCGGCAATAAAAGGTCAAAGTGACCCAGTAAATGACCCAATAAATGACCCAAAAGTCGCACACGCGGAATTAACAGATAGACAACTAAATATATTAAACATAATAGAGCAAAACCCAAATGTTTCAAGAAAAGAATTGACCCAAAAGCTCCTGGTGTCAGATGCTACTATAAAGCGAGACTTGCAAGTTATGCAAAAAAAGGGGATTATATCTCGAATTGGGGGGCGCAAAACTGGCCAATGGGTTATTATTAAATAATTCCAA
>JAGHSP010000120.1 GCA_018065815.1 Candidatus Sodaliphilus limicaballi
ACATGTATATCCTCGGGGGCGACATACTTGAGGTAAATCTGATAGATGCGTGTGCTGTACTCGATGTAATGTGCCATGCGCGGGGGCGCCACCAGATAATCTATGGCAAGCTCGGGATGTTGCTTGAGCTCGTTGTCAAATACCGACTTGCCAGTGTATCGCCTGCCTGGCGCATTGAAGTTGCGCTCCACATTGGCCTGCCGCACACGCTGCACCACCTCGAAGAGGCGTGCGCGTCCACCGATGCCGTAGGCCTTGAGCGACGGTGACACTGCCAGGCATATGGTCTTATCGGTGCGGCTGCTATCGGCCACAACAAGGTTGGTAGAGAGCGGGTCAAGCCCTCTCTCCACGCACTCTACCGAAGCATAGAACGACTTCAGGTCGATAGCAATATATGTGCGATTGTCAGGTTTCATGTATGTGAGTTTCTGGCATGGTGCATGCATTGCAAATTTTGCGTAAAGGTACACATATTTCTCCTTAATTCAAAATGAATGCAAGGGGAAATTTCGTTTTCATAATAAAAAACAGGCCGCCACTTGCGCTCATTGCGAGGCGAGTGACGGCCTGTGTCTATTACTATCTAGCGACCCTTATTGAAACAAAATCTTATTGATGACAATGTTCAAGTCATCAATATCCACATTGCCGTCGTGATTGACATCGGCACGACCGTCATACTTGTCGGCAGGTACAAGGGTGAGGATAACATTAATTAATGTATTCACATCATCAACGTCAACACTTCCGTCGCCATTAACGTCACCATCGATGCCACGCTCCTGAACCAAAGTGAAAGAGATAGTAGAGGCCTTGATGCGGTCGGTGATAGAAACCACCTGACGGCGACTATTTATTCCAGCTGGCAGTGGTTCGCACTGTATGGCGAGGGTGTCGAGGGTGAGTTCGTTAGGCTTGCTCACTATGGTTGCCCAGTCGCCTGCTGCGGCAGCAGGGTTGTCATAGCCGAAGATTGAGAAAATCTGCTGTTCAATAGTTCCACCCTCGGCAGGGACACGTATCTCGTCGGTGCCAACGGGCAAGAGCGAGATAACCGAGTGAGCCACTGCTGGCCAAATGTAGAATGAAGTACCTTTTGTGACATCAAAATATCCTGCGACAGGACGCCATGTGTCGCGCACACGCATGTAGGCGGTATTCTCGCCAGCACGCAACGCTGCCGTGGCAAACGACACGTCAAGGCTATCGTTCTTCTCGGGAATGCCATCCACCACGATGAAAAACTCATCATCAACCACCTTGGGGCCACACTCAAACCATGTGCCGCGCAACGTGGTGGCTGTGCTGGTTTCGACATCAATGACACGCCACCAGAAGGAGTCAAGCTTCTTGTCGGGCAGGCCATCTTTTGCAGTGTATAGGTGCACCCCTATGTTGGCAATCTGGTCGGCAATGCCCTGGGCGCTTGCTGTCTCGAAGAACACTAGTGCGCCATAAACCATCACCGGGCGTGAGGGTTTAGAAAATCGCTCGCCGTAGGCATTGATTTTCATCGTGTTGGCACCGGGGAATGTACCCGACCCTTCGAGGTCGTAGGTCACGGGATAGTCGCTCTTGAGCTGGTTATTAATATATCCGTCATACTCTACCGAGACATCAAGAGCATCGGTAGAAGTGCCATGCTGGTTGGCCACGGTGAGATCCACGTGCTGCTGGTGCATGAAGTCGTAAGCCACACTGGGGTTACAGAATGTGGATGTAGCGGGATTGGCACCGGCAAACGTCCAGTTCCACCTAGTAGGGCATCCGCTCGACGCATCTTGATACTGCACAGGCACAAGGGGGGCAACCATGGGCAGATAGGTGTCACTGTAACGGAAGGTGGCTGGAGGCATGATGCGCGCCACGGGAGCCTCGCCTGTAACGCTCACAAAGGCACTGCGGGTCGATGTGCTGGTCTTGCCATCGGTGCCCGTGACAGTGAGGGTGACGTCATAGTTGCCGTCCTCGCGATAGAACACGGCGGGCAGCGGGTCGTTGCTCTCGCTGGGCGTACCACCAGGGAACGACCACTTGCGGCTGGCGATATCGCCAGTGGAAATGTCAACAAAGTTTATGGTCTCGCCTGTCTTGACCTTAACTCCGTCAACCTCGGCAAGACCATCGACTGTAACGCCGTCAATCGAGAAGTCGGCCATATAGCCGCCTGTCTTGAACGAATCCTTTGTGCCCGGGCCATAGGTAAAGCGCAGCTGCACCTGCTGTCCCACAAAGTCGGCAAGCGATGCCTCGATGTTGTGCCAGCGCCACGAGTTCTCTCCCACTTCCATGGTGCTGTTCCACACCTCGGTCGAGGTGGCAAAGTCGTCGGCCGATGCAGTAATGCTAAGTACTGCATAGTCGTTAAAATTCTGGCTGTATCCTATCCATGCATGCAATGCGCCATTAGCAGGCACGATGACTGCGGGGCTTGTAGCATAGGCTATGGCACGGCGATAGGTTTGATAAGGACCTTCCATGTATAGCGACTGGACATCATTGGGGTCAATGGCACTAAACGCCTGTGTGCCAGTCGTGGGTTTAAGCTTGACAGTGACGTATTTGTCCTTGTCGGGGGTAATAGTCCAACCTGCGCTGCCAGCGTCGAAGTTCTCACTCCACACGGCGCGCTGTGCGTCCTTGCCTTGCACCGTGAAAGAAGCGTTAAGCGACTCTGTGGTGTTGACACGTGCACGCACCGCCTTGCGTGCGGGTTTTGCGATAGACTTGCCCTCAAACTGGGGCTTGGTATCAACGTTGCGCAACACGGTAGCAACCTGGGCACATGCCAGAGCTGCGATCAGCGCACAAGCGGTAATTGTAAATTTTCTCATTCTATTGATTGTTTAGGGAGTTGTTTACATGAGGCTCTCCACATTAAGTGAGAGCCTCATGACCAATGATAGGAATGTTACTTCACAAACTTGATGACATGCAGCTTGCCTGCGATTGTGACTTGTGCCACATAGATGCCACTAGCAAGATGCGACACGCTCACAGCGCCATCTACATTGTCGGCAGCTAGAACGTTCATGCCGTTTACTGCATTCACTGTGACGCTAGCGGTGCCATCTACAGCGATTGTCTGTGTTGCCTTGTCGTAGCGGCATGCACCAGCAGCAATGTCGCTGATACTTGTCGAGGGATCGGGCTTGGGATCGGTGATCTCAACCTTTGTAGAACCCACATAGACGCCCCATGAGTCTTGCGATTTGTTATGGAAACCAATGTAGTAGATGCCCGAAACGGGGAGTTCATACTCTACCTCGCGCTCGCTATACATAGAAGATTGCAGCGCATTAGCATCAACGCTCTCTATCACCTCAAAGTAGTCGGCATCCATCAGGTTTGACTCTTTGCCTGCCACGGGAGCACTGGCAACAACAACCTCATACTCGTCGCTGTAACGGTAACTGTAACCCTTCACCTTGTAGGTGAGTTTGTGTGTACCAGCCTGTGTGTGGAAGGGAGGAGTGAAAGCATAGTCATCGGCCTTCTTGAAGCTAGTGTATTGGAGTTCGTTGTTCTTATAAACCCATCCATAGCCGTCGTTGTTGTTGTCCACGATAGTCCACAGTGCCATGTGGTCGGCATCGGTCATGTCGGCTACATAGGGAAGTTCGAGCGCACCGCCAAAGATCACCGCGTTGCTGGTCACGCCCTCGCTCTCAAGGTCGCCGTCAGCGGCATATACGGTGTAGCTATAATTGGCAAGAGGAAGTTCACTATAGTCGGTGAAATAGACAGTAGCGCAGGCATCGTCAACGACAGTGTTGTCGGGATTGCGCACGATGCGATAAGTAAGCGCATCGGTGTTGATGTAACCGCCATGAACACCGGCAACGGGAGCCGACCAAGCGATATAGGGTAATCCCTCGGCATCAGCAAGGACGAGCTCGCTCACACCGGTGGGCGTGTCCTGGCCTATCCAGGGCGATGTCACTGTGGCAGCATCGCCAGCTGCATCGTTGAGATAAGCGACCACGCTGTAAGTATAATTGCCGGCAGCATCCACCTCGTCCTCGATTTGAGACTGTGAACCCACCTCGGGAGCATCAAGCGATGCAATGACAAAATCGCCACGGATCACATCCACTCTGGAGATGGATTCGAGTGCATTGCCAGCCTTATCCACTGCGGGATTTGTCCACTTGACTGTGGCCTTGAGAGCGCCAGCGGCAGCAGGTTGAACAGCGAGGTCGGTTGCCACGCCAGGAGTAACAACGCTTTCCTCAATGAGGATATTGTCGAGGAAAATTGCATAAGCGCTTGACTGACCCAGAACACGGAAGCCCACGTTGTAACTGCCATCATTGGGCACAGTGAAGTAAACTTCTTTAGTTGCCATGAGTGCGCTAGTAATCTGCTCGTTGAATATCTCGTTTCCTTGAGCCTCGGCTGTTGTGCCTGCGCCCACGCTCACGTGCAGGTTTTTGTAGTTGTTGGACGACACAGCGTTTTCAAGTCCTGTTGAGAACGACAGTTTGTAGGTCTTGCCCGCCTCCATCTTGATAGAGGGAGTGATCAGCCATGCGTCAACGTCAGTTCCGCCCCAGTATTGAGCAAGTTTCTTGCTGCTATAGTAGGTCCAGAGCTTTGAAAAGGCAGGGTTGAACGAGGTGAAGAAATCAAATGAGTCGGCACTATCAAAGTTCTCACTGTAAGGAATAGTGAAAGCACCGCCTGCTGCGACAGTAACAGTTGCCGATGAACCTTCCTTCTCGTCGTAAGTGGGATAAACCGTATATTTGTACTTGGCAAGCCCGTCAACAGTGTCCACATAGGGAAGTTCGCCTTGCCAACTTGTAGCGATAACAGTGCCGTCGCGTGTGATGCGATAGGTCACGGATGCGGGGTCTATGTAACCGCCATGGGTTCCCTCGGTGGGAGCATCCCATGTGAGCGAAACCTGTGTTTCGGCAGCAATGCCGGTGAGGTTAGTCACTGCCTTGGGGGTATCCTTGCCTATCCAGGGAGATGTCGCTTGAGTTGCTGTACCAGGAGCATCGCCGTCGGCGTTGTAGGCAAGCACCGAGTACTTGTAGGTACCGGCTGCTGTGAGAGTTTCGTCAGTATAGGTCATCGCCTGCCCCACGGTTGCAGGAAGATCAGCAATCTGTTCAGTGCCGCGCATAACCTTCACACCTGTAAGGCTCTCAAGTGCACCGCCATAATTAGACTTGCTGGGGGCTGTGAAATTAAGCTTTGCGCTCAAAGCACCTGCCTCGCCAGCTTCAACTATCAAGTCGGTAATCTGGGCAGGATAAACTGTGGCCTTGCTGATTTCAAACTTCTGGAAACCGAAGTTTCCCATCCACGCCTTGCTATAAACATGCACACCCAGGTAGTATGTTCCTGTCGCACTGGGAATAAATGTGCAAGTCTGCTTTGAGTAGAGTTTTGAAGAAAAACTCTCATTCTTGGCTAGAATAGTGCTCTGCGCTGCAACGCTGGCAGCATCGCCCACCGTGATAGCATACATCTGCTTGTCGCTTGAGTAGCTAGACCGCTGCACAACATAGTAATCGATGTTGTAGGTCACGCCAGCCTCGAGCGTTACTGCCGGTGAAATGAGCCAGTCGTTAGCTGCATTTTTTTTATCCTCGGCATACTGCGCGTCGCCGCTGTTATAGCTCCATGTGTTAGGGCTAGTCGCAGCATTGTCGTCAATCACCGTCCACGACGCAAACGCATCAGCATCGGGGATGGCGAGGGTCGCAGGTACAGTCACCTGTGCCCATGCCGCTGCACTCATGCCGGCGGCAAGCATCAATGTCAAAATCTTTTTCATTGCAAAATTGTTTTTATTAATGTTGTTTAACTGTTTCCATAATCTATAGTAACTACTATGCATCTGAACTCCCCGCGCGGATCTCACCGATTTCACTGATGAATTTTATTAAAAATATAAATTTCATCAATAATAATATCTTCGAGTGAAATCTGGGCGGGGTGTCCGCTTATACCATTTTCAAATGTCCCTTCAGTCAAGAAACATGTTCTATGAGAGAACTATTGAGCGTCATTGACTTCGGGCGCACTCTCCAACACCTCGCGGGCACGTTCCAGGTCACGGCGCATCACCATCACCCTCACCGGAGACATGAGCATCACATTGCTGTAATCGTCTTCCATCACACCGGCAGTGATGCCGTTTGACTCAAGAACACCCTTGATGATATTGGCATCAACAGGGTTAGCATATTTACCAAATACTACGATGTCGTTCTCCTTTTCCATAATAATATTTTTTACTTGATATTGCGTCGGTTAAGCTCTGCCTGGTAGCGTCGGGCATTGGCCATGTGCGTGCCATAGTCCACGGCAAAGTTGTGATAACCGCTGAAATCTTCCTTGGCACACATATATATGTAATCGTGGGCGCGCGAGTTAAGAGCAGCCTCGATGGTCTTCTTCTCGGGCAGGCGTATGGGTCCCGGGGGCAAGCCCTTGACACGATAGGTGTTCCACGGAGAGTCAACCTCGGTCATTGCATGAGTGAGACGTCTGATTGAGAAATCACCCAGGGCAAATTTCACCGTAGGATCGGCCTGAAGCATCATGCCCTGCTGCACACGGTTGATATATAGCCTTGCCACCTTACCACGCTCATCGCTCTTAATGGTCTCCTCCTCAGTGATCGAAGCGATAACCTCAAGTTGCTGCGGAGTAAGGCCCAGGGCTTTAGCCTTGGCCAGGCGCTCCTCGGTCCAGAACTTATTATAGAAATCATTGAAGCGGTCAAGCAGTTGCTCGGGAGTCACGTCCCAGAAGAACTCATAGGTGTCGGGCCACAGCATGCCAGTGATATTGTCGGGCGTGCGTCCATACTTCGCACACAGCTTGGGGTCGTTGAGCGCAGCCAGCAGCGTATCCTTCTCCACCATGAACTTTGCCGAGAAACGCGAGGCAAACTCCTCCTTAGTGCGCACATTGTTAAAAGTAAACCTCACGCCGCACTCATCACCGTTGCGCAACAGCCGCATGGCATGATACACACTCATGCCCTCTTTAATCTTGAAAGCACCTTGACGCTTCGAGAGGTCAGAGCCTGTAAGTTTGAGCAACGTCTCCACGCGGTCGGCATAATCATTGTCAACCTCAGCCCTGATCGAGTCACACACCGACTCGACTGACGCCCCCTTGCGTATCTTAATCACCCCGTCGCAAGGAGCGCCACTCATGAAATAAGGCACACCCAGCAATGCGGCCACCACTCCCAGAGCAGCAAGACACACTGCAGCAATAATGATTTTCTTCTTCTTATCTTTCATCTGTGTTCGGTATAAATCAGATGCAAAAATACACATTAATTAAATATCAAGCACCAAAAAGCCCCAAAAAACGTGCTAATATCAAATTATTTCATTTTTTTTCAAAAAAACTTTGGTAGAAACAAAAAAAAAACTTAACTTTGCACTCGCTAAAGAAAAATCAGCCTATAGCAACCGGAGAGGTGGGTGAGTGGCTGAAACCAGCAGTTTGCCAAACTGCCGTAGGAGTAATCCTACCGCAAGTTCGAATCTTGTCCTCTCCGCATAATCGAAGTTAACTGATTGATTATCAAGAAGTTAACTTCGATTTTTTATTTTTGGTCGGACGAAATTCGGACGATTCTAAACGAAAACGGTTTGTTAACAATATCTGTGTTTTTCTAAAAGATGTTAAATCTCAAAGAAAAATGTAAAAAAAATGTCGTACCTAAATGTAAGAAACACAAGCACTAACAACGTACTTGGATTTACGTACCCCAAATTGCACCAAGGCAAATCCTGGTACATCGACTTCTATGCCTTCGACCCAGCGGACGGAAAAATGAAAAGAAAAAAATATATGCTCGACGGCATTGTGAAGGTTACAGAAAGAAGAAAAAGAGCTGCTGAAATGATGCAGGCTATCATGAAACAATTACGCGGAGGCTGGAATCCTTGGGTAAATTCATCAGAAAGTCGCGGATATACATTGTTTGACGATTGTTTGGAAAATTATCTGCGCTATGTGGGTAAGATGGACAGAAAGAAAACAATTCATTCCTACACATCAAGGGTGAACATTCTCAAGTCATATATAAAGACACAGCTAATACCGATAAAGTATGAGTATCAGTTTGACGAGGCATTCGTCAATGACTTCCTCGACTGGATTCTTTTAGACCGCGATAGCAGTCCTACAACTCGAAATAATTATCGAGGGTGGTGTTATTCTCTTGCAGAGTATTTAATAGGAAGAAAATACATAACAAG
>JAGHSP010000356.1 GCA_018065815.1 Candidatus Sodaliphilus limicaballi
GTGTGGTATTTTATACTAGACAGACAAAGTGCCGCCTCGGTGTTGTTGGGCGGCACTTGGTGTGTTGTGTATGAGCAGTTTTTAGTTCTCTTGGGGGACGCCTTTGTTGTGGTTCATGACTAGGTCGTGGGCGCGTTGCATGAAGCGGTCGAACTCGGGCTTGGCGCCTGCGCGCACTAGTTCGGGACGGTTCTCGGGGATGACGATGTAGTTGTCGCCTCTGAAGCTGGGCTTCTGCACGTAGAACAGTTTGTATCGCGGGTCCTTGATGGAAGGATTAGCGCCATTCATTCCCACTGTCACCTTGAGCATGGCGCCTCCGCGGCAGTCGATGTCGTTCATGTTGCTGATGAAGTTGCCCAGGCTATAGACGAGCAAGACGTCCTTGTTGTACTTGTTGCTGTGGCGCATCTCCATGGGCTCAACCACGTGCGGGTGTCCGCCTATGATGAGATCCACTCCTTGCTCCACGAGGAAGTTGGCGAGGTCTCGCACCTCGGCTGGCGGCTGGAGCACATACTCCACTCCCCAGTGCATAGCCACGCACAGCACCTGGGCTCCGTTCTGGCGGGCTGCAGCGATGTCGGCGGCAATGATTTTCTTGTCGATGTAGTTCACCACAACGTCGCCTTGCACAGGAATGCCGTTGGTGCCGTAGGTATAGGTGAGAAAGGCAAACTTGATGCCCTTGATGGTAGTAATCATGGGCACTTGCTGCTTGCGCGCTGCTGCGTTCTTGTAGGTGCCTATGTGAGGAATGCCCATGGCATCGAGCTGGTCGATGGTGCGCCTCAGGCCTGCGTCACGGCGGTCAAGGCAGTGGTTATTGGCCGTAAAAAGCATGTCAAATCCCACATCTTTGAGCTGCTTGGCATAGGTTTCGGGCGCGCTGAAGCATGGGTATCCCTTGTAGGGCGTTCCGCCCAGGGTGCACTCAAGGTTGCACAGTGCATAGTCGGCGCTCTTGATGTCGTCTTCTACATATTTGAAGCATGCCGAGTAGTCATAGGTCTTGTCGCCGCCAGCCTGCAATGCAGCGGTGATCTGCGGCTGGTGCTGCATGGCATCGCCGAAAAACACTAGATCGACCTCGTTGTTGCTTTGCAGCAGCGACACGAGCGAGAGCAGTAAAATGGATAGTAAGTTCATTGTATTCTTATTCTATTAATATATTGAGTGTTGGGCGGCCAGGAGGGTATTCTTCATGAGCGAGACGATGGTCATGGGCCCCACGCCTCCGGGCACGGGGGTGATGTGGCTGCAATGTGGCGCCACGTGCTCGAAATCGACATCGCCACGCAGTCTCCACCCTCGGGGAGTGTCGGCAGGAACGCGGGTAGTGCCCACGTCGATGATCACCACGCCGTCCTTGACCATGTCCTCGGTGACAAATCCCGGAGATCCCAGAGCAGCGATGATGATGTCGGCCTGGCGGGTGATTTCCTTGATGTTAGGCGTTGCGCTGTGGCACACTGTGACAGTGCAGTTGCCGGGTTGTGCCTTCTGCATGAGCATAGATGCCACGGGCTTGCCCACGATGTTGCTTCGACCCAGCACCACGCAGTGCTTGCCGCTGGTCTCGATGCCGCTTTTCTCGAGCAGGGTGAGTATGCCCAGCGGTGTGGCGCTCTTGAAGCAGGGCAGTCCCAGCGAGAGGCGTCCCACGTTCACGGGGTGAAAGCCGTCCACGTCCTTGCGGTGGTCGATTGCTTCAATCACTCGCTGCGGGTCGATGTGGCGGGGTAGTGGAAGCTGCACGATGAAGCCGTCCACGTCGTTGTCGCGGTTGAGGCGGTCCACAGTGTTGAGCAGTTCTTGCTCGGTGACATCGTCCTCAAAGCGGATGAGTGTGGAGGTGAACCCGCACTCCTCGCACGCCTTGACCTTGGCTGCCACATAGGTCTCGCTGCCGCCGTCGTGGCCCACCAGCACTGCTGCCAGGTGAGGGCGTTTGAGGCCCTGAACGAGCATGTTTTCTACTTCGCCAGCAATCTCTTGCTTGATGATTGCAGCAATCTTTTTACCGTCGATTAGTTCCATTGAGATATGATTTTTTTAATTATTATCGATTTTTCGATTTTTCGATGTTTCGAGATTTCTCTAATCTCTAATCTTTTACTTTCCCAGTAGGGTGTTGATGAGAATGTTGGCATCGGTGATATCTACTGTGCCGTTGCCATCCACGTCGGCGCGGCCGCTGTACTTGCTTGCGGTGTCTTTGCCCAGGAGGATGTTGATGAGGATGTTGGCATCGTTGATGTCAACAGTTCCGTCGCCGTTCACGTCACCTTTCTTGTAGGAAGCGCCCAGGATGGTGTAAAAGACAGTGCCGCCAGCCTTGGTGAGCGTGCCGTTAGAGTAGTAATATACACTGACGAAGTAGTCTTCGTTCTGTACTAGGTCGGGGAATTCAAACGACAGCGTCTGCGAGCCACGACTCGCGAGCGACACCTCCTTTATTTTCTGTGATACCAAGCTGCCAGAGGTGCTGCCGGTGCGGCGGTAGATGCGTGCCACGATGTAGTCGTTGTAGGTTGATGTACCATTGTTGGTAACCTTGGCCGTGAATGCAAACTTGTTGTCGTTGATTTTGCCGGAATTGGCATTCTTCACCGTGAAAGAGCTTGCCGAGATTGTTGCTGTTGATGGCGCATTGAGGTAAATAGAGCTTTGCCACAGGATGTTTTGGCCCTTCTCGTCGTAACACAGTTTCAAGCTGTGAGAGCCTGTTGTGGCTGCACTGATGTGCATAGAGACGTTACCAGTCTGGCCAGGCTCGATGGCGCACTGTGCCACAGTGGTGCATTTGTTATCGACCAGCATATACAGCTGGCGGTAGTAGTTGGTGCTGTTGTTGGTCATGTTCATCACCATCTCGATGGGACGGTCGGTTTCCTTCTTGCCGTTGTAAGTCACACTATTGACACGGTAAGAGGGATCAGCGCCGTTGCCATCTGACTTGAACGTGAATGCCGTTGTGGTGATGGTTGCCTGCCAGTAGTTGACATTGGCACCGGCACAGGGCACCCAGTTGCCGGTGTTGTGCAGGCGGCAAATGGGTTTTAAGTAATAAGTTCCGTTAGCGATAGAAGACGGAATATTGAAGGTCCAGTCATTAGTTTTTCCGTAGCCTGATGGTAACTGGTTGAACCAGCCGGAAAAAAGCACTTGCTTGAGTGTGCCCGAGGTGGTGTAGAGACCTATGCCGAAGTCTATGTCGGCTGCAGAGGGATACTGGCTGTACATGCCGCAATGCACCTTTACGTTGCTGAATGACTGGCCCGAGCTGCTGCGGGTGTATGTGGCTTTTTCATTGACAAAACTTGTACAGTACATGGGGGCATCGTTAAAGCCTATTGTCTTGTTCTCGGGTGTGATGCCCACGACCATTGCTGAGCCCACGATGTAGCCGTCGTTGCTCACGCTGCTGCCTGCGCCCTGGTCGTTGGGGTTGAGGTTGGTGAGCAGGAAATAACCGTCGCTCATGCCGTTCCAGCCCCAGTTGATGTGGAACATGCCGCTGGCATCAATGCCGTCTAAAACATAGCAGTGGCCGCCACCGTTATAGGCGCTGCCGCGATACACCACGGGACGCTTTGCTGCCAGTTCGGTGTAGATGAGGGTTGCCCACTCCTCGGCTGTGAAGTTCTCGCGGCGCAGGTAACGTCCTGTGTTAGCATAGCGGAAGTAGGTGGTGAGCATCGTGGGGACATCTGCCGTACTTGCGCCCGACGATTTGTTGTAGTCCATTTCAAGTGACTGGCCCACATAGAGCATCAGTTTAGCCACAGCGGTGGTCGAAGCGTCGCTCTGGTTCCAGAAGTAGTAGTCCTTCACGTTAGAGAACCCGGGGAAGCCCGAAGCACTTAATGCTGGCATGGAGATTTTCTTGGTTTCGGTGGTATAGGCAGGGATGGAGCTGCTGATGGCAGCAGGCCATTTCCAGTAGTTCATCACCTGGGCCATGGCGGTTGCCACACAGCCAGTCACTGCACGGTTTGAGCCGTCGTACAGAGGGCACAGGTCGTTGAACGGTGTTCCCTGATCCCACTTGCTGGTGAGCAGCGGTGCGATGGGGGCGCGAGAGATGCTGCCATTGGGCAAGGGCATGCCGTCGCTGCTACCCAGATGGGCGACCTCCACTTCATAGCACTCGAGCAGATCCTTGAGGCCGTCGGGCATGTCGTTAGGGTCAATGGTGCCGTTGTCGCAATAACCCAGTACCTCGGGCATGCGGTCGTCGCCGGCAGCGATGACAAACGAGTTGCTTGAGTTAAACACATAGTAGGCAGGGGTTGCAGTGGCGTGTGTGCCATGTGCCTTGAGAGGCAGTGCCTGCATGCTTGCTACGTTGATGTCGATGCCTTGCTTGGCAAGGGATGCCTGTGCGCGGCTCATCGCCTGCTGGCGCGAGATGGGCGCCGCACTCATGGC
>JAGHSP010000088.1 GCA_018065815.1 Candidatus Sodaliphilus limicaballi
CTCTGTGCCTCGGTGGGAGATTTTGAGCGTTTTTTGTTGCAAAATGATTTTTTTATTTATTTTATATGTGAAATTTCACACTTTATGCTTAAATTTGCAAATTAAATTGTAATCCTACAAGCATTAAGTAAAGGGAAATAATAGCGACGACAACTCAAAATTTTTATTTATTTATATTCAAACAACATGAAACGAATAACTAACCTACTGCTCGCGATGGCACTCTCGACGTCGTTTGTTGCAAGTGCGCAGACGCTGCTCGACGAGGACTTTGAACGTACCAAGTCGGACGTTGCCACCACCGAGCTGCCCGAGGGCTGGACAGCCGTGACAAGCTACACCGGCACCCACACGGGCTATCGTTGGACAATCGGACACAACTCCACCTCCAACAGCACTATGAGCGGTTACCACTACGCTTACTGCGATGCACCCACCTATGACAAGGGCGACAACGACGGCGTGGGTCCCCGCAAGGACATGATCATCACTCCCGAGTTGAAACTGGACAACACCTATCAGCTGTCATTTGACTGGGAAGCTGCTGCCGCTGCCTGTCTCAAGGACAAGGCAATGACTCTGCAAGTTGCTATCATCGACATGGCCGCACCTAGCGACACCACCGTCATCTTTGACATCCAGAACGAAGAAGACGTGCGCAACAGCGGTGTGCCAGCCGACCCCTATGGCACTTACTTGTGGGGCAACTGGCAGATCCACAACTCTAAAATCGACCTTGATGCTTACCAGGGCAAGACAATCAAGATTGCCTTTATCTACAACTTGCAGAAGAAGGTGGCCAACATCGTCTATCTGGACAACATCAGCGTGCAATACCACAAGAGCCTCAACGGTCCTGTGGCCGAACTTGCACAGTCTCAATATGAGTTCCCCGAGATGTACATCGGCGAGAAGCGTTACAGCGATGTCATCAAGATCAAGAACGTGGGCAAGAAAGGTCTCAAGATCACAGGCGTTGACGCCCCCGACTGCGTGGGCATCAACCAGAACGCTTACGACTATGACCTGGGCTTCAACGAGACTGCCGACCTGCAGTTCTCTTACACTGCAAGCCTGTTCTCTCCCGCCGAGGCCGATGTGACCGTCCACACCAACGGTGGCGACGTGACCTTGCACATCACTGCAAGCAAAACGGCCGTGCCCGACGGCTACACCCTTGAGCTCTTCGAGGGCAGCCAGTTTGCTCCCGCAGGCTGGTCAAGCAACGGCTGGCGCACCTATGTATATGCACTCGAGGGCGATGCCAGCGCAATGGCTAGCGGCGACTATGTGGACGACTACCTCACCACTCCCCGCCTTGACTTGAGCAACCCCGAGACTCCCCACAAACTCATGTTCACCTATTACAGCATGTTCGACGGCGAGGAAGCTCCTTACAACGACCTCTCTGTCGAGGTGAGCGAGGACGGTGGCGAGACCTACAAGCAAGTATGGATGAGCGACTACTCAAAGGTTAACGAAATCATCAATGTGGAAGTTGACCTTGAAGGCATCACAAGCGACGACGTGCGCCTGCGCTTCAAGAACTCTAAAGTTACGTTTGACGCCGACGGCGCCGACGAGTGGACCACTTATCTCCTCGACCGCGTGCTCATCCCCGGCCTCTATGGCCAGGACGGCGTGCCCACTGCTGCCGAGCTCGTGTCGCCCGATAACGACGCAGCCAACGTTTACACCAAGAATATCGAACTCAAATGGCGCGAGGCACAGTTTGCCGACGGCTATAAGGTTTACGTAGGCACCGCCGACGGACAATGGGACGTAGTGGCAGGCGTTGACTGCCAGCAGGCCACAACCTACAAGGTGGCACAGCTCCCCTATGCATCAAAGATTTACTGGAAGGTTGTTCCTTACAACACCGTGGGCGACGCAACCGATGTTCCCGTGTGGATGTTCAACACACAAGAGGACATGTCGGTTAAGGAATTCCCCTGGACCGAAGACTTCAACGGTGACACATTCGCTCCCCTGGGCTGGAACACCGAGAACGAGAAGTACACATGGTGGCGCGCAAACAGCAGCTACAAGTTTGAGGGCGAGGCATGCGCTATGGCATACGCTAACGAGACCGAAAAATCGGCTTACCTCTACTCTCCCGACATCACCATACCCGCCGAGGGTGAATATCAGCTGAGCTTCTGGTGGGGCGATGCACATCCCAGCGACCTTGTCAAGGATCTCACCACCGTTCACGTCAACAAGACAACAAAGGATGACGGCATCGACGCTGCATTCCTTGACATCTGGAGCGACGGCGAGTGGAAGCAGGTGCGCCTCATCAGCAACAACGTTGAGGCCGACGGCAACTACTACTGGTGCTACGAGACCGTAGATCTGGCACAGTATGCAGGCAAGACAATCCAGCTGCGCTGGCGCTACATCTCACACAACTACAGCAAGGGCCGCGGCGCTGGCCTTGACCTCGTGAAGATTGAGCCCAAGGCTGCCGAGGTTTCGTTCAGCGAAACAAGCTGGGACGCTTATAAGGTTAACCACAACGAGGTTGTAACATCTCCCGTTCTTGCTTTAACCAACCTGGGTGGTGCTCCCGTGACCATCAAGAGCGTATCATTCAAGAACCCCTCATTCAAGTCTTCGATTGCTGGCGGAACAACCATCAATGCCAGCTCGTCACTGCAATTCACAGTGATGTTCACCTCAAAGAACAACACCGCGCAAGCTGATGTCATTGAAGACGAGATGACCCTCACATTGAGCGACGGCAACACCGCAACCTTGCCCGTCAAGGCTATTGCACTGCCCAGCGACTTCTATTTCTATGGATTTGAGAAGGACAAGACTGGTGCTTCACCCGCAGGCTTCACTGTTATCGACGTCGATAACATGCCCACCATCAAGCCCTGGTCATGGACAGTACCCAACATGGGCGCTGCAATGTCAATGTTCGTTCTCAACGACAGCGAGTGCAACGCAGTGCTCAAGGAGCCTCACGGCCACCAGTCACTGATGAGCCGCTGCAACACCAACGGCGGTTTCAACGACTGGCTCGTGAGCGAGCAGATGACCGCCACAGCAGAGTCAAAGTTTGCTCTGGACGCACGCTGCTGGGAGAGCATCACAAGCATTCTGCCCGCCGATGCTCCCGAGGTGAGCGTTCTCGTCAGCGAGGTTGGCGGCACCAACACCAACAACTACACCGAGGTCTTCAAGCAGAAACTCGAGCTCTATGACAACGTGAGCTGGACACACCTCAACGTTGACCTCTCGGCTTATGCAGGCAAGAAGATCTATGTTGCTGTTAAGTCTTATTCTAGCAACTGCCTTGGCGGTTTCTATGACAACTTTGAATTCCAGCACATGCACAAGGCCAATAAGTTTGACATCAACGGTGACGGACTTGTTGACATGGGCGACCTCAACATCCTCATCAACCACATGCTGGGTGTTCAGAGCGACAAGTTCAAAGAGTGTGACTTCAACAACGATGATCTTATCGACGTGAGCGACATGACTCGACTCATTAACGCAATCCTTGGAAAATAATTTCCCCCTAAATATCCTGGAGGTGTCGAGGACGGCAACTCTCACGGCCCCTCCAGGATTTATTATTCAATCGGAATTCACTAATCATTAATTATAACACAATTCGCGTATGAAAATTCTTTCTACCATCGTGATGGCTGCAGCCCTGGCAATGGGCGCTGCAACAGCAAACGCAGCCGACGGCATCCAGACGATTGCGCCTTACGACGTTGACTTCAACACGTCGTTCTCTACATCAGGCACATGGTCTGTTTCTAAGGGCTGGAGCTTCGCAAAGCTCGGTTCAAGCAACGTGACCTTCACCTACAGGTCAAGCTACGGCGTTGATGGCTCAGGCTGCCTCCAGTGCGGTTCTCAGTCACCAACATCAACCAATTACTACAACAGCTTCGTTATCACACCTGCTGTTACTGGTGCTTCTTCTCTCATGGTTAAGAACGCAAGCTCTTACAGTTCAGGTTCTATCGCATTCTACAAGATGACCAAGAACGAGGCTGGCGCTTGGGTTCAAGGCGACGAAATCACTGCCACCGCCGACAAGGATCTTTCGGCAACCGACTGGGCAACCTACACCATTTCTGCTGTTGAAGGCGAATTCATCGGAATCAGAGGTAATTACGTTTACATCGACAATTTCGCTGCCGAGAGCGTAGCTATCGAACTCTTCAAGGGTCTCACCGTGAGCAACCTCAAGATGGTGAGCTCTTCAACTCCCGACTGCGATGCCGAGGGCAACTTCACCGTTTCAATGACCGGTACTATCACTAACACCGGCGACATGGACTTCCACGTTGGTGACGAAGGCTTCACTTACGGTATCGGTAAATACACCAGCACAAGCGAACCTTACACCATGGTCAAGACCCAGGCATTCGAGTCTGACCTCGCAGTGGGTGAAGCAGTTAACGTTGCTATCGAGGCAACCCTTAACACTGCTAACTATCCCGGCCGTCTGCGCTATGACCTCGTTGAGGGCTGGAAGGGCACAGGCGTTTATGGTGCTTGGGTAGAGCCCAATCCCTACGAGCCCATCCTGCGCATCTATGACTCTCGCCACTACAACATCAAGGATTCTGGCCAGTACCAGACCGAGTTTGGTGCATTCGGCAAGATCACCGAGGACCTCACCAAGACCGTTACCATCGGCAACGTAGGTGCTGCTCCCATGGTTGTTACCATGACAGCTCCCGC
>JAGHSP010000089.1 GCA_018065815.1 Candidatus Sodaliphilus limicaballi
TCACACTTCACAGCCCGCAGGTCTGCGACCAGCGGTTAACCAAAGTTACGACCTCCCTGAGGTCTAAAAAATCCACAAAATATATATTTTTAATGAAAAAATCAGTGAGTTCAGTGAGATCCGCGCGGGGGGTTCCATTGGTGATTAGTTACGGATGTTGGTAAAGAATAAATTTTTTGTTAATTTTTAGTTGATTTCAAGCGAAGCGCCTTTTCTCTTTGGTTGTATTTAGGCGGTGGCGCTGCGCTTGAAATACACTGAAAATAAACTGAAAATAATTTAAGATTCGGGCGGGGACTCTGTAAATTACAACTTGCAAACCTTGAATTAAGTAACATAATGTACTTCGTTTTTGGATGTGGGGAAAAATGACGCACCCTTGCGGGGGTTGTGCCGCAAGGGTGCGTGATATTGATGCGATGACTTTTCGTCTTTACTTAACGAGACGAGTCGCCCGATGGGAATTACTTAACGACTTTCTTGCCGTTGATGATGTAGATGCCGCGGGTGAGGTTGTTCTCGTTGATGCGGCGGCCAGTGAGGTCGTAAGCGCCCTGAACCTTCTTCTCGGTGTCAACTTTCACGTCGTTGATAGCGGTGAGAGGAGAAGGAGTTTCAACGATGTAAGACGAGATGTCCATGTTGTCGTTGTTGGCCATGCCGAATCCCTGGATGTATTGAGCGTCGGCAGTGATGTAACCGGGAGCGTTAGCAGCCATGTCGCCCTTGAGAGTTTCGAAGTACTCGTTGTCGGGGAAGAGGTCGTTGAACATCTGGGGTTTCTCGTAGCCGGGGAACCAGATTGCGCCCTGACGGCCAAACATTGAGCCAGTCTCAGTGAAACCTACTGCTGTGCCATCGTTGGCAATGCCATACATTGCGAAGTCCTCGCTGCCGTCGCCGTAAACTTCAAGCTGCTTGGTCTTGAGGTTCATGCGTCCGCACTGCACTGTGGGAGGCTCCCAGTTCCACATGTCATACTCGGGGCTGCAGTTGAGTGAAATCCACTCGCCGTTGGCGCTGACGCCGCGAGCCTCAAATGTCATGAAGGGCTTGCCCTGACCAGGCTCGGTCTCAAAGTAGTCAACACACACGGGGTCGCAGTCGTAGCCACCAGCAGCGTTTTTGCGCCACACCATAGCGGGCCACAGGCCGAAGTCGTCGTTGAGGTATCCAACAACCACGCTGGCGTCGTCGCTGATAAAGCGTGCACCAGCACCGTCAAATGCGAAGGGAACTGCGCTTGCATCGGGCATGGGGAGGTCAATGCGCTCGTCGCCAATCCAGAGGCAGGGGTGAGTGAGATAGCTGCTGTCATAGTAGTCGCCCACGATCACTGTGCCGTCGGGGGTAATGCCCCAAGCGTCGCTACCAGCCTCGCCGGTGTAGTAAGAACCCCAGTCTTCCTCGATGAGCTCGCCCTTGTCGGCATAGAGTTCAACCAACACGCCGTCAACGGTTGCCTTTACGGCATAGCCCTTTGAACCCACTGCGAGACCATTGTTGCTCACGCCATGGAACTGGCCTTCCTCGGCCTCGGGGAAGTTAACGACACGATTCTCGTTCACTACCCAAATTGCGGGTGCATAGGTAGAATAGTTGGTGCCCACAACATACTGGCGGTTGGGTGACATAGACTCGCCCAGGAGCTGAGTTTCCTCGTTGATGGGGCTAACGGTTTGCGCCACAGCAGCAACTGCACATGCGGCAACAGAGAGTGTAGTAAAGATTTTCTTCATAAATGATGTTATTTTGAGTTAGTAATATATTCCCTTTTTTTAGCAGATTGCAGATTCACACTGCAAAGGTAGTGAAATAATTCGACAAAAAGTAACAAAATGCAATAAAATGTTGCATTTTTATTTCAAAAATATTGTTGTCCGGTAAAAAAAGAAAATATTTTTATTATGATTTTTATGCTT
>JAGHSP010000383.1 GCA_018065815.1 Candidatus Sodaliphilus limicaballi
GAAGAGAAGAAAGTCTCGGAGGGATTCCGCAAGATTTTCCCCGAGGGAGGCAACGGCAATCCTGTAAACAAAGTGATATACCTATGAAACGTGTAGCAGCAGCCATCGCAATTATTGTCGCACTCGCTGTGACGGTGCAGTCGCGCACTCGCACTACCCAGGCACGGCTTGTCACTGGTGACGTGCCGGTAGAGTGCATTGCTAGCATCGCGGGCGATACCATTACCGATGCCGTCGATCAGAATGCTGTGACTCTGCGTGGCTTCAACAAGCGTGCCAGTGATGGTAAGGAAACATTTTTTGTGACCAACAACCTCAATCATCGCATCTCGTCGGTGCGTCTGCTCATGCGTTACACCACCCTCGATGGTGGCATGTTGCACGAGCGCACAGTCACCGTGCCTGTGACGCTTGCTCCCGGTGAGACACAACTGGTGTCAATCAAGTCATTCGACGTGCAACGTCTGTTCTACTACCACGGAGGCCCCAAACCCCGCAAAAGCGCCACCCCCTTCAAAGTAGCAGTCCGTCTCCAAGGCTACGACATCCCCGTGGGATATTAACAGAAATATAGAGATTGTGAACACAAAAAGACATATATTGACTATCAATGCGTTAGCATTAGGTGATGCTCTCATGTCGCGAAACCCAAAAGGAGTATCCAAAAGCAACATGTAGCAAAATCAATGTAAAGGTACTCTTTTTTTTCCCATATACCCAAATCACATAGAAATTCACATACTTGCTATATTTTCATGTAATCTTGGTCTTCAAGTATAATTATTGGTTGTAAATTATAGTTTGTTATCAAGAATCTCCACTAATTTATAGATATTAGAAGACGGATTCTGGAATTCTTTAAGAGCTTTTGCTCTGTCAATGGCTACGCCTAAGTGTCCTTTTAAAAATGCCTTTTGTGTATCAGTATAAGCCGACTTGTTATAGTTGTTCCATACAGCGGCACTCTTTTTCAATTCCTTTAATACCGCATCTGTGTTTAAGGAAGACTTCTGGTCTTTCGCGTGTAGGAGCAGCCATATTTCAAAACAAGGATTGCTCAATAGGAGTTCTGCTTTGCATGCCGTAACTTTCTCATTGACGGCTGTAACATCCATATCATACATCAAAAATGTATCAACTATATCTAATGTAGAAATCTTAAGTTCCTTTGTGCGTTTATCTACAAGCGACTGATTAATCTTTGATCCTTCAACATGAGACACAATGCGTATAGGGGATTTATACCACCTCTTCAATAAGTTGATATAGTTTTCCTCGGTTTCACCTTCACAAATTACCAAGGCAATTTTTCGCATCCTTTTATAGGGTGCCTTTTCTCTTCGGCTTGCCATGGTTATCCCTCCAATAATTGTTTTATGCAGTCAACAGAAGAATCAACGTAAGGAACAGCATCAAAACGTCCCTGAATATAGCCTTTCTCTGCATCCATATTCTCACGGAAATCCTTGAAGTCATATAATGAATAGACCTCAGTAGTACCATCTTCCGTCTTGTTGACAAATACGATTTGATCTCTTCTCAATCTCTTTACGTCAATAAGATTTGTATTGTGAGAAGAGAATAGTAGCTGACTACCTTCTGATGCATGTATTAAATCTAATATAAAATCAGCTAAACGAGTGTGGAGTCCCATGTCAAACTCATCAAGCATTATGCCTTTTTTGTTCTTCACGACATCAAGAAGACGGAGAAGTATCTGAAAAAGTTTTCTTGTTCCATCAGACTCCTCCATATCCATATCAAACATTACATCTTCCTGATTGCGATGGAATGTTTTGAACTTTAACACATCTACAAGTTTAACATCAATTTGTCCCAAAACAGCAGCTGGCGCAAATATCTGTTCTTTTCTGGCTTTAATGTCTGTTATATCAGTATCACATATTTCTAGAGCTTTGAGGATGACCTTCTTGAAACTATTGAAACTTTCAAGAACCATCATCTCGTTTATATTAACTAGGCCTAATAGGAACTGATTCTGAAAATAACGATATAGCTTTTGTGCTAGTTCTCTATTCATAGAACTAGCTCTGCTAAGAAACAGATTCTTGTTGCTTGTATTTAATACAACATCAGTAGGCTTATTGAAAACACCAGAGCCAAAGCTATACTTACCATCAATATCGCGAACAAAAATCTTTGCACGCCTTCCAACAGGATAATGATATAAACTTTCAGACAATATTCGGTTCTTAGTTACTTCATAGGAGTATTCGTACTCTACATTATCGCATACAAAATCGATCAAGAATTTACTAGGCTTGTCCTGATATCCATTGAACTTAAATGGTTCGAAATTGAATACTACGCCTTCGTTGTTAAGATGTGAATCCAAAATCATTCGACAACAGAAATTGACAGCCTTTAGTATGTTTGACTTACCAGATGCGTTGGGACCGAACAATCCAACAGACTTAAGAACAGGAACCCCATTCCAATTCAGAACATTGTGCCCCAATTCACGAGCCAATGCAGTATTTATATTTGCAGCTCGAAAATCAATCCTTATTCTGTCTCTGATAGAGAAGAAGTTTTCAAATTCGATTTTGAGTATCATTTTGATAGTGATTTTGTAGGTTTTCTGCAAAATTAAGCATTTAATTTGGTTTTACGTCCATTTTAGCAAGAAAAATGAACCTTCATCCCCAATATTTAACAATTTTATAGATGAATTTAAAATTCGCAATAAGAGTTGTGGTCGCTTTAGAGTTGATTTCTATCGGAACAGTGGGTGTTTTTGCGAGTACATTATCTTAACTGGGATGGTTGGCGCATAAATCCCCTTAACCCCACGATGTGACTTGTTCTATTACTGGCGAGTGTATAGAGTCAAAATGCTCCATATTTGAAAAAATACCGCTCAAATAGGTGATTTGTCAGATTTTATTTGTATTTTTGCCTTGCCTAGTTGTGTTTTTGCTTGTTTGTATTGCAATACTAAATTGGGTAAAAAGTTTGACAAGACAATATCCTGAGCAACATTTTATTGCTCAGGATGTTATAAATTATTCTTAACAAAAGTATTGCGTAAATAAGATTTACAGCATCCAAGAAAAAAATGAAAAAACTGATTTTATTGGTTATTCTTTTTTTGATTCCATTATATTCATTAGCAAGTGATAGGTTGGAATCGAGAAATCGTTTGAATGTTTTTTTTGCTACCATGCAAGGCATTGGTGAGCAAATTAATAAAGCGTGGTCAGAAAAGAATCTTGAATCTGTATTAGAATTGAATTATAAGGCGATTTCTACCCTTGACAATAACACTAATTGGTTGGATTCTGTATGGGGATATGAAAGTGTAATAACTGCAAAGGGTATGTATCACTATGATTTGGCCTGTGTTTATTCAAGACAGAATAAAAAAGAAGCAGCATTATACCATTTGTCAAAAGCGGTTAACTACAATTATAATGATTGGAAACATATTATTGCTGATAAAGATATTGACAACATTCGTTCTGATGTGAGGACAGATTCGTTGATTAAAGTAATAAGAGAACGAGCTGACTACGTGTATATATTGCAAAATTCGCCACGATATTCTAAAAATGAACGGCCTGACACATTACCATCGTTTACTTATCAACCAAGTGAGAGCTTTGATTTAAAACGAGTTAGAGAGTATTTTAAATTAGACAGCGTAGCGGGATCAGGGGACGAAATCTCAAAAATCAAGAATGTGCTAACTTATATTCACAATCTTATCAAGCATGATGGACTTCACAACAATCCCGAACATCTTAATGCAATTGGCTTGGCACAAGCATGTGAAGATGGTAATAGAGGATTGAATTGCCGAGGGTTAGCCATTGTTTTAAATGAGTGCTACTTGTCTATGGGAATTCCGTCAAGGTATGTTACCTGTATGCCTAAAAAGTATATAAATGATTGCCATGTGATTAATTCTGTATGGTCAAGCCAACTGAAAAAATGGATTTGGATAGACCCGACAAATAATGCATGGGTAACTGATGAGAAAGGCAACTTGCTTGGTATTGGAGAAGTGCGAGAGAGGCTTCGCCAGGAATTGCCTGTAGTGCTTAATGAAAGTGCAAACTGGAATAATCAAGAAAAGCAAATAACTGAGGAGTATCTATATAATTACATGGCAAAAAATCTGTATTATTTTTATACTCCTGCTAATCAGGAATTTGGCTTGGAGGATGTTGCAAACACTCACGATAAGAAATTCATCTATTTATTACCCTCTGGATTTGTTCCACAAGACATGGACGGAACCGTTGTAAACGATGACCTCTGGTTTTGGCAAGGGGATATTGAACAAACGATAGTGAGATGAATTGCTATCCGCCTATCAACAGAAGTAAAACATAACTCAAAATCTCCTCAACATAGTTAATAGAACCCACCTTTAGTAAAATACATAGATACACGCAAAAATGTCAGTTAGGTATAACATGTGTTACAAAGTTTTATAAAAAATACCAATCACATGGGTGCTTTTGCTCGTTTTTGAGAAATTTTTCATAAATTTGCAAAGCAAAGGTTTTACGCTTTAGTTACTGTAAGTATGAAAACATTCAATACAACGGGTACTTGTCGCCCGAATGAACACTATATGGTGGACATCACCGAACGCTTGGAAATCATCCGTGGGATGGTTGCCCAGGGTAACTATTTCTGTGTCAACCGTGGTAGGCAGTATGGCAAGACCACCACTTTAGCGGCATTGGCTGATTTTCTAAAGAACGATTATTGTGTTTTCTGCATCAGTTTTGAAGGACTTGGTGACAGTTCATTTGCTGCTGTTGAGAACGTTTGTGCCGAGTTTCTTAAAATCTTGAAAAGACACGCACGAGTCAATGGCTCGTCAGAAGCCATGCAGTCGCTTCTCAAAGAAGTCGTACCCTTGGGGTGTAAGGAAATCGCAAGCACAGACTTTACTGAAGTTATTGATGAATTATGCACCCTCTCGGATAAGCCAGTGGTAGTTATGATTGACGAGGTTGATCAAGCTAGCAACAATGATGGGTTCATCACGTTTTTGGGTGTGCTTCGCAATATGTTTCTGTCACGCGAAATGTTCAGAACTTTCCAGAGTGTCATCCTCGCGGGTGTCTATGACATCAAGAACTTAAAACTGAAGATTCGCACGGAAGACGAGCATCAGTATAACTCGCCATGGAATATCGCGGTTCCTTTCGATGTGGACATGAGTCTTTCGGCAAATGGCATTTCTGGTATGCTTGCTGAATACAAGGCAGATCACAACCTGACGTTTGACGAAGTATTCGTGGGGCAGATGATACGTGACTATACTGCTGGATATCCATTCCTTGTGAGTCGTATATGCCAGATTATAGATGGTGAACAGTACACATGGGACAAAGAAGGTGTGCTGAAGGCTGTCAATTCTTTGCTCAAAGAGAGTAATACGCTCTTTGATGATATGCAGAAGAAACTTACCCAGTTTCCTGGTCTTTCCGACATGCTGAAATCCATAATATTTAGCGGCAAGCGTGTGCCTTTCAACTATTACAATCATGATATCAACATTGCCGTTATGTTCAACTTCGTGAAGGAGGAGGGCGGAGCGACAAATATAGCTTGTCGCATCTTTGAGACATGGCTTTACAACTATTACATCTCTCTTGACAAGCCATCCCACATCTATCAGTTGGGCGAATACGAAAAGAATCAATTCGTCCATGATGGTTTTCTTGATGTGCGACTTCTCATTGAGCGTTTCTGTATTCATTTCAACGAAATCTATCGCCCTGGGCACGATGATCAGTTTATTGAGGACAATGGCCGAAAGATTTTCCTTACCTACCTGCGTCCTATTATCAACGGTATAGGCAATTACTACTGCGAAGCCCAGACACGTGACCTCACCCGCACAGACATCATCATAGATTATCTAGGCCAACAGTACATAGTGGAGTTAAAAATTTGGCGAGGACAATCGTATAATGAGCGAGGCGAGAAACAACTTGCAGAATATCTTGAACGGTATAACCTGCAAACTGGTTACATGGTAAGTTTCTGCTTCAATAAGACAAAGAAGTTAGGCTTGCTGCCACCAGTAGAATTGAATGGCCGCACGCTGATAGAGGCTATTGTATAAAGTCCTTCTAACTAGCGTTCTTTAATTCTTATAGTAGCATTTCACTTCGCCCACGGGGAGTTTGCCCACGAGTAGGAGAGGGGTGCGATGGGCGTCGGTCGAGATGTAGGCATCGATGTCGTCGCTGCTTTTCTTGCCGCCTTCTTGGGTGAACTTGAATGTGATGAGGTAAGACTCATGCTTGCTGCCGTCGCGCAGTTTCACGTTCTTCTTGCCCTTGAAGCGTATGGTGAGTTGCTCCTTCTCCTTGCCCGAGAAGATGATGGTGGTGATGGGCTTGCTGGTTGTCATCTGGGCGAAGTTGAGGTCGCGCAGCATGTAGAACACGCTCACCATGTCATAGGCCTGGCATTTAGCGCTCAATTGTATCGATGACGGTTGCCTGCCCTCGCGATAGCGGGTGCATGTTGCACTGGTGTGGCTGTAATTATAGGTGAAATTAATCACGTCGCGAGCGTGGTAGTTCTTCTCGTGGGTGAGCTTCTCATATTTGAGAGGAGCTTTGTTGTCCTTCATCGTGCACTTGATGGTGTCGCGCACGGTGTAGATCTTATCGGCCCACGAGCGGGTCTTGCCCACTAGTTGAGAGTAATATCCGTCGGGGGTCTTGCGTATCGACAGCGATGCGTCGGCTGCATGTTTCCATATCATGCCCCACTGATACACAATCTCATAGTTGAGTTTCTCGTAGTTATACTCCACAGCCCCGGCATTAAGCCAGCTGGCTGCCACACACAACGCTGCTATAATGTGTCTTGCAAATCTTTTCATATCAATGTATCTATTTAGTTCACATGTTAGACTCAATCGACCCGCCCAAGGTTTAAGGTGGGTTATGTAAATTCTGAGATAAATCAGGCGCAAAATATTCTGTCAAAAGTAGGGGGTGTGCATTGAAAAAACTTGGAAAAGTGTATAAAATAAACAAAAAACACCTTGGAAAAATGTAATAAATTGCCTAATTTTGCCTTGGAAAAATGTAAATTCTAAGTTGTATTTGTAGATAAAGATATGATAAACAGAAAATTAGATTTGTATATAGAGCACCATTTCGAAACAAGCAAAACTGCATTGCTGCTAAAAGGTGCTCGACAAACGGGCAAAACATTTGCAATAAGAAAGTTTGCTATGCATCACAAATATAATCTTATTGAGATTAACTTTGACGAGGATGCTAGTGCAAAAAACATTTTTGCAGAATCTGCTTCGGCAAGTGATGTGCTACTTCGTATATCAGCACATACAAATAAGAAAACCTCACTACCAAAGACGCTGACTTTTTTTGATGAAATTCAAAAATGCCCTCAAGCATTGACATGGATAAAATTTTTGGTGGACGAGGGGAGTTGTAGTTATGCGCTGAGTGGTAGTCTTTTAGGAGTAGAATTAAATGATGTAGAAAGTTATCCTGTGGGATATCTTACAATAAAAGAAGTATTTCCTCTTGATTTAGAAGAATTTGCCCGGGCACTAGGTCTGCAAGATAATGTTTTTGAGGCTATTAAGATGGCTTGGGAACAACTAACTCCTGTTGATGATGTGGTTCATAAAGCCATGATAAAGATGGTTCAACTATACCTCGTTGTTGGTGGAATGCCTGCAGCAGTACAAGCTTATTTGGATACAAATGACTTGAACATTGTAGAGGAACGTCAGCGAGATGTTTTGAAATTGTATCGTTTGGATATCAGTAAATACGACCCTGCACAAAAATTTGAGATCGATGAAATCTTTAGGTTATTGCCATCAGAGTTAGATTCTAAAAATAAGCGGTTTATCCTCAAAAAACTTAATGAACATGCACGTTTTTCGCGATATGAAAATGGATTTATTTGGTTAAAAAATGCAGGAGTGGCTATCCCTGTGTATAATATTACCGAACCAGTAATACCATTAAAACTTAACCAACAACGAAATTTGCTAAAATTGTTCCAGAATGATGTCGGATTGCTTGCTTGTCAGTACGCTTCGGGTCTGCAGATTAAGTTGTTAAGTGGGGACATCAATATCAATTATGGTGCAATCTATGAAAACTTGGTTGCGCAAGAACTTAATTGTCATGGATTTGGAGGTGATGAGCATGAACTATACTATTATAACAACAAAAAACAAGGAGAGCTTGATTTTATCATAGAGTATGAGGGCAGAGTGCTACCTATAGAGGTGAAATCGGGCAAAGATTACGAGCGCCACAATGCATTGTGTAATGTGTTGGGGAATGCTGGTTATGGTATAATAAATGCTTATGTCCTATGCAATGGTAATGTCGAAGTTAATGGAAATAGGGTATATTTGCCTATTTATATGCTCATGTTTCTTAACAAATTTCCAACAGCAAAGGAACAGATTTTTCATCTAGACTTAAGTTCTTTATAAATATCAAGAACGCCAGGCTACATAGAATAGCGTGGCGTTCTTGGCGTTCTTAATAGGCACGATAGTGCCGTTCTTGAAGCGCTGTGTCTTTATAGCGTAGCGTTCTTAAAACTTACTTTTCGGGCTCTACTACCTTGAGGCGGTCGCCGCTGCCGCGGCCCACTACGTCGTAGTACTCCTGGTTGTATCCGCCCCAGTCGGGCTGCACGGGATAGCCTGCCTCGTTGCGCTCAAACTCGCCGTCTTTCTCCTTCTTGACGTTGCCGTCGAGGTATTTGACAAAGAGGTATTCGCCCAGTTTGCGGTAGCGTGCGGTGGTGTTCTGCGCTTGGTTCACGCTGTAGTTGGTGAGGAACTCAACAGCCTCGGCGGGGTTGTTCTTGACAAGGGCCACAGCCTTGGCTTCGACCTTGGGCTGATTAGCCTCGAACGAGTCTTCGATTTCGCCCTGCACCTTGCGTATGTCAACAATCATCTTGTTGTAGCGGCTGTAGGCCTGGTTTGCCACCCAGTTGTTAACCCAGAACGCGCTGTTCCAGTCGAGGGTGTAGAGGTCGGCCTTGCCTTGCGCGTAGCTAGCGGGAGCCTCGGTCATGCAGCAGTACATGGGCACGAACACTGCGGTATTGGCATCGTCAACGCCGAACCACAGACAACCGCCCACCTGGTCGGGTAGCCATGAACGCATCTGTGAAACAAACACGAAACCAGTTTGTTGGGTAGCGATGGCGCGTTCCATGCTGTAAGTCACGCTATCCACCTTGAACTCCATGGGACGCCAGCGGTAGGGCACGTCGTAGTTAACCTTGGCACCGGGGTCTTGTGTCATGTCGAAGGGGGTACCCTCGTAGTGGTCGCGCATCATGTTCTGCACGTCGCGCACGCTCACCTTGCGGTCGGGCTGCACGGCAAACGGCATCACCTCGGCGCCTTTCTTGCCGTTGATGAAGGGCAGGTACTTGTCCATGCCGGCCTTGAAGCGGTTGAAGTAAGACCACACGCGTGCGTCGCAGCCGCGCAGGGTGCCGAAGTCGGCGGGAGCGTATGCAGCCGAGAAGTCAAAGTCAGCGTCCTTGCCGTTGAAGTAACCCATTTTGCGGGCAAACGTAATCACGTCCTTGGAATATATGCAGTTAGCCTTGTCGTTGAGTGGGAAGCGGTGGATGCGAGCCTGGTTGGCATGACCGGCGATACAGTCGTCGGGGACACGCTGTGCCACCCACACTGCGCCCTTTTCTTTCTTGCCCTTGCCTATGAGGTCGAGCACCCATATCTCGTTGGGGTCTCCTATCGAGAACGACTCGCCCTCGCTGCAATAGCCATATTCAGCCACGAGCTTGGTCATCAGGTCGAGTGCCTCGCGTGCGGTGCGGCAGCGTTGCAGCGCGATGTAGATGAGGCTGCCGTAGTCGATGATGCCGTCTGATTCCCATAGTTCCTCGCGTCCGCCCCATGTGCTCTCGGCGATGGTGAGCTGGTGCTCATTGATATTCCCCACCACGGCATAGGTGTGTGCAGCCTCTGGGATCTCGCCGTGCTTGATGCCGGTGTCCCAGTCGTTGATCACGCGCATGGTGCCAGGCTTGTGGTCGGCAGCGGGCAGCATCTGCAGGTCGCCATAGAGGATGTGGGCGTCGGCTGCGTAGGAGATGATAGTGCTGCCGTCGGCGCTGGCATTCTTGCCCACCAGCAGGTTAGTACATGCGTCGGCACTAGCCGCCGCACCCATTGCCATAGCTGCGATGGCAATGATTTTAGTGATGTTGTGTCGTGTCATATCCTTGTGTTTTTAGTGTTATCAAGTTGAATAGGAGAGTACAAAGGTAATGCTTATTTGCGTAACATCAAAGCAAGAGGCTGAAAAACCTTTCATTACGTGTGTGGTGGGTATATAGAGTATTGGAATAAAAAAAACAGAAATAAACCGCTGTGTAAGAGAAGATGGCTGTCGCATTGATGTCAAGCGCTTGTGATTTCGCTAGTGAGCTTCGCTCCCCGCAAAATCACAAACACATGCCATCACCCTGCCGGGCTTTTCTTCTCTCACACAGCCAAAAAACAAAAACAACATCACTAGGAATATTGTTGCTAACATTTTTTGCAACAAGAGGATGTTGACGAAGATTTAATTTTTTGATAATTTTTAGTTGATTTCAAGCGAAGCGTAACTATTCA
>JAGHSP010000249.1 GCA_018065815.1 Candidatus Sodaliphilus limicaballi
AATTAGAATAGTTACAATAATTTCGTATTTAGTTAAATCAGAGCAATCTATTGTTAATTTCTTTTTTCGTGAGATCTGCGCGAGGATATTACCCAAAATACCATTGCTGTACAGTTACTCCTTGACACACCTTCATGAAAAATAACCAATTTATTTGTTCTCTTTCTCATTCTCCTTGGCTGTCATGTTTTTTATAAAAAGACGCAGGAGTCGTTTGGTGATATACGTATGCCTAACGTGGTGAAGCATCTTGTCGCCGATAGCAGGCTTGTCGTCGGTTGTAGCCTGGGCTGCTAATGCTTCGGCATCCTCAACCTTGCGCTCTCGCTCATCAATGCTATTTTTGATTCCAGCAGGAACGTGAGCATAGAGTAAGTTATAGCAAGGTATAGTCAGTTTCATGATGTATGGAGTGAGGAATGTGGTCACAACACTCGCAGCCACGATAACGGGGTACAGTCCGGGGCTAGTTACGCCTAGTTTAGTTCCCAGTCCTGCAATGATAAACGAGAACTCGCCAATCTGTACATAAGAAAATCCTGTGAGCATTGAGTCCTTGAGAGTTTGACCTCCCCACCAGCATCCCAGTGTACCAAAGAAAATCATACCCGTAACAATGATTAAGCACACAAGGAGGATAGAATCCCAAAACTCCAGCAACGAACTGGGGTTAATCATCATACCCACTGAGACAAAGAAGATTGCAGCGAATACGTCTTTCAGCGGAGTCATTAGGTGCTCAATGCGGTCTGATTCAACAGTTTCTGCTAGGATGCTACCCATTACAAATGCACCAAGTGCACTGCTAAATCCAGCCTCCTCGGCACTCAGTACCATGCCCAGGCACAGTGCCAGCGAGAGGATAATCAGAGTCTCGTTATTGAGGTGCTTTTTTACCTTTCTCAACAGGGTGGGGATTACCAGAATACCGCAAATAAACCAAACCGTCAGTGTGATGGCGAGGTCGCCCACCTTTGCTACGAGTTCACCGCCTTCAAAACTATTCTTGATGGCTATTGATGACAGCAGCACCATCAGCACTACTGCTACGATATCCTCGACGATGAGAATGCTCATCGCGCCTTTTACAAATCGTTGCTTGCTCTTTCCTGCCTCGTCAATGGCTTTTATCACAATCGTGGTGCTTGACATGCACAACATACCTGCCAGGAACAGCGAGTCCATCATGCTCAGGTCGCAATAATAGCCAGCAAGGAAACCATATCCCATCATTCCCACAACGATGGTAGCGGCACCTATGATAGCGACCTTTCCACTCTTGATAAGATTCTTGATGCGAAATTCAAGTCCTATGCAGAACAGAACAAAGAGAACACCAATATTTCCCCAGACCTCAACATTATGCTCGTTGCTGATGATACTTTCACCAAAGAGATGGGGACCAACCAGGATGCCCGCGATGATATAGCCAAGCACTACAGGTTGTTTCATGAGTTTGAATAACAGGCTCACAACGCCTGCTGTAATCATAAGGATATATAAATCTTGTACCATAAGTAAAGAAATGTGTACTTAATTATTTACCATATGCTAATTTGCCATCTATGTATGTAGCCTTGATTTTTGCATCCCACACTTGATCAAGGTTAGCCTTTAAGAAGTCGGTATCAAATACTGCAAAGTTGGCAATCTTGCCCACTGTAATTGAACCTTGACGATTCTCCTCGTGGCAGTGGTAAGCCACATTAGTGGTAATTGCTTCAAGTGCTTGCTGGCGGGTGATGCACTCTGCTGGGTTGTGAATACCCTTTGCACCTAAAGAAGGATTTGTTCTTGTTGTTGCCATGTAGATGCTTTGTGGCACGCTCATTGAGCTTGATACTGGGAAATCTGAATGGAAGTTAACCTTGCAGCCTGCGTCATAGAATGACTTGATGGGGTACTGTGTTTCTGCTCGCTCGCCTATGTAAGAGCGTGTAATGTCATATTCGATGGGGAATTTACCCACCCACAGGGGGGCTACCACAGGAATGATATTATAGTCGGCAAACTTGCGCAATAACTCGGGTTTAACAACTTGCAGGTGAGCAACGGCATTGCGTCCGTCCTTGACTCCGGTCTCGGCTACTGCTTGCGCAATACCTTCAACAACGGTGCGTGTTGCAGCATCACCAATAGAATGGAAATGCACGTTCATGCCGTTCTTGTTGTTAAAGCCCACAATCTTGGCAACTCGTGATGACTCGGGGCAGCGCTTCAAGCCGAAGTAACCGGGTTCGTCACTATATTCCTCGTCCATCCAACCCGTGTGCGCCTCGATAACACCGTCCATAAATACCTTGGTACCTGTAACCTTGAAGTACTCACTGTTGTGCTTGTTGTGCATTTCAAGCACGTGGTTCAGTGCCGAGTCGAGTTTTGCATCAGGCACACTCTCATCAACAACGACAACTGCGTAAGTGCGTAGTTTCCACAGACCCTCGTCGCACAACTCCTGATAGGCCTCGGCTGCTTCGGGACATGCCAGACCCAACCCTGCCTCGGCTACAGCAGTGAAGCCATAACTGAATGCCTTGTCCTGCCACAAGAGCAGTCCCTTCTTGCACTCATCCTTGGTCATGCTGATCTTGGCAATGAGTTCGATGCAAGGATTTTCTGAAAGGTAGCCTGTGGGATTGCCATTAGCATCCACGCGCACGCAATCCTTGCCATACTTCTTGACTGCCTCGGCATCAATGCCATATTTCTTCATCGCTGCGGTGTTGACCCACATTGAGTGTCCGTCCTCGGTGTTCAGCAACATGGGGACATCAGGACAAATAGCGTCGAGCATTGCAGCGGTGGGTTCCTTGTCCTTGATAGTCCAGCCGGCCCCCTTGTACAGAGGTAAACCAGGATGCTCATCCATATATTGCTTCATGGCTGCAACATAATCGTCCATCACAGCATCATCACGATATGTTGTCTCGGTTAGGTCAGCCTGTTGAAAGCGATCTGCTGCCAGTATACCATGGGTGTGAGCCTCCATAAAGCCTGGGTAGATGCACGCTGTGCCATAGTCCTTGACAACGGTCTTGTCATCGCACATCTTGCGGGCTTCATCGGCGGTTCCCACATATTTGATGATACCATCCTCTACAAATACTGCCTCGGCAGTTGGAGTAGCAGGATCCATTGTTATTACGTTGCCCAGTAGCAGCAGTGTCTCGGTGTTCTTGCTGCAACTCGCTAATATAACGGTGGCGAGCACCAAGAGTGATAAGAATATTTTTTTCATTTTCTATTGTCTATTATTTTACTCAACTTTAGCATGTGCGCGAGATGCCCCATTGTTGTATAGTTGCCTTGGGCTGTAACTACACATCAATTACTAATTCTTGGGATATACCTTCTCGCCCTCGAAGAAGGTGTTTACAACCTTGGCGGTATGGATCTCGTTTACAGGAAAAGTCTCTTTTATCACGTCCTTGTCAACAATGACGAAATCGGCATACTTGCCTACCTTGATACTGCCGCGTTCATGTTCCAAACCGAGTTGCCAAGCGCCATTGTAGGTCAGTGCTTGCAGAGCCTGCTGGCGGGTGATATTCTCCTCGGGGCACCAAGGTTGCAAACCTGGTTTACCCACACCTGTCACAGCAGTCTCCAGTATATGGAATGGATAATTTACGCCATCGTGTGCTGGTGTGTCGGTGGCAGAACTCACGAGGACACCATTATCAAAGAACGACTTGAGGGGATAAGAGTGTGTCGCATAATAGTCGGGCAACAACTGCTTGATGGTCTCGCGGGTTGCATCGTTCATGTTATGCCAGTTCATGGCTGCCGCCGCAGCGATGTTGCAGTCCTTCATCGTTTTGAAGTCTTCAGCAGAAACATTGCGGAGGTGACACAGGGTATTACGGACAGAACGGTCGCCGCCATTCTTGATTGCCTCGCAGGCATTGTGCGCAGCACCATCACCCATGGTGTGAATGTGGAGGGCGATGCCATAGGCGTTGGCTTTGGTTGCAAATTGTTTGAGTTCTTCCTGGGTCCAGACTGGCATGCCATAGCCCTTGAAGGCACCGGGTACTGGACTATTAGGAATAGGCTTGTAGGGCTCCAACAACCAGCCAGTACCGCCTTCTACTGTGCCGTCGGCAAAGAGTTTGATATAGTTAGGCAGGATGTGTGGGTATAAATCGTATGTCTCTTTGATTGCGGCTACTTCATCCACATAACTTAATGGGTTGTCAAAGTAAGGTTCAATCTCGTAGGCTAGCGCATAGTTCAACTTCAACGAGTGAAGTTCCTCCATGGCTGCGAGGCCCTGATAGAAAGTATGGTCGTCATTGCCAAAGTAAGTGGACCAGCCACATAGAACATTAGTAAAACCGACAGAATGAAGGTATTCTTGCGCATTTTCGATAGCCGTCATTACCTGTATTGGGGTAAGGCGCATCTTCTTTAAACCTTTTGTGAGCAGAAGCGAGGTAGCACGCTCGAAGAATACTCCCTGCAGGTTGCCCTTCTCGTCCTTACCAATCACGCCTCCTTTGATTTCGTTGCGTAGAATGTTGCCGTTCTTATCGATAATACCAGCATTGATCATCGCTGCGCTATTGCACCAGCAACTATGCTGGTCAAATGAAGCCAGAAATATGGGTATATCTGTCGAGATTGTGTCAAGGTCCTTATAGTTGCGAGCTTGCCAGAACATGTAGTCGTAGCCCTCGCCATAGATAAAGTCGAGTTGCTTTCCCTCGCTTTCGGCCTTTCTCACCATAGCGCTTACCTTGTTCAACACATCCTTATAGGTGTCGGTGTTGCTGAACTTGATTGAGTTCTCGGGGAACATCTTGAGTGCCTGCTGCATGATGTAGTGCGCATGACCATCGGTCATTCCAGGCATAATCATACCCTTATCGCGATGATCTACTACTTGTGTTTTCTCGCCTATGTATGCCTTTGACCCTTCAATGTTGCCTACATAGATGTACTTACCGTCTTTGACAGCAAATGCCTCGGCTTGGGGCATATCGTCCTCGACGGTATAGATGGTTCCATAGACAACCAGGTCGGCAGCCTTATCGGCGGGTACGGGATCTGGTAATTCATCTTTATTGCAAGCAACAAGTGTAAGTAGTAGTGCAAAGAAGTAGATTAAATTTCTCATAATAATATCAGTTTAAATCAGTTAAATCTAGATTGTTCCAAAAAAAATAGAACCTACTTTATTTCTTATTGAAATAGAATTTCAGATAGTGGGGCAGCAGCAAATCTACCTGGTTTTGACGTGGAGTCTTACCCATCTTCATGCTGCAATCCTTGCCTATAATCATTGTGTTTACACCATCGGGAGTGTAAGGAGTCCACTCGATGCCTGGCTGGCTGGGGTTGCCAGTGCGAGCAAAGTAGGTAAACGCTGTGCTGAAGTTCTTGGTGAGTGTGGGATCGTATGGCCCACCCTTCTCAAAATTCGCATTATTGAAAGCGTAAGGCAATTCACAAGAATGGCATGCGCCCTCCCAACCTGGGTAACCCTTTTCAAAGTAGTACACATAGGTCTTACCCTTGCCACCGGCAGCAACGTGGTTGCGAGCCATGATAAGGCTGGGAATACGAAAGAATTGCTCGGTCTGCAACTCGGTGCGCTCCCATATTTTGGGGTATTTGGCTGAAATCTCGTCCTGATCACACACTGCGCTGTTTATAAATTTATCTACCACGTCGCCATCTTGCCCCAGGGTCTTGCGCATTTCTTCTTCTTTGGCTGCAAGGAAGTGATCGCAGAAGAATTGGAAACCATCTTCGGCCATTCCTTGGTAGAGGTGTGTCCAGTATTTCATTTCCTCAGATGTTGTGCCAATCATAATGTCAACATCCTTTGAAGCCCCCTCGGCAAGTGCCTTGAAGGGGTCGGTGGGGATGATGCTGCGCTTGTCGTCACGCATGGGGTGGTTGTTGAGTCCACCCAGGGTTGATGCACCCTCGATACCACAACGACCTGCCTCCATCTCGATAAGGCGAAGCAAGTCTTCTTGAGTGAGTTTCATCAGTTCTTCCATGTTCTTGCAACCACTCAGGCGCAACAATGCCTCGGCTTGATCATATTTGTCAAAGTCCTGTTGAGAATAAGTGAGGTTAAATGTACCTGACATGGCGATTGCATGCTGGAACAGCCCCTCGCTGCCCTTGGCTACTAGATGGCAACTAACGCTACCGCCACCTGCCGACTCGCCAAAGATGGTAACATTCTTGGGGTCACCGCCAAAGGCTTCGATATTTTCCTGTACCCAGCGCATAGCCATCTGCTGGTCAAGGATGCCCAAATAGGGGGTGTCAGGGAATGCCTCGCCACCAGGAACGTGACTGAAATCAATGAACCCCATCAGTCCCACACGGTAGTTGATAGTTACCACTACGACGTCGGGATTTCCATCCACGAGGTATTTGCCATCATAGACAGGGTCGCTGGTTCCGCCCAGGATGTAGGCACCGCCATGAATCCAAATCATTACAGGCTTGTTCTTGGTGCTCAGGTCTTTTGTCCACACGTTTAGGGTCAAGCAGTCCTCGCTGCGGGTGCGTGAACTGGCAGCCTCGTCTTTTGAGAAGGGCTGGATAGCTGAGTTGCCAAAGTCGGTAGCGTGGATAGTGTCCTCTGAAGCCTCTACTGGCTGTGGAGCTTTCCAACGCAATTCGCCCACGGGAGCCTTGGCGTAAGGGATTCCCTTGAATGATAATACACCATTGTCCTCGACAACACCAACGATGATGCCGTTTTTGCACTTAACCGTGTTCTCGTCAGTCGCTGATTGTTGGCAACTAAATAAACCGATAACAACAATCGATAGCAAAATCTTGTTTAAAATTTTCATTATTTTGAAGTGTTTTATCGTTTGTAACTTTTGCGGACACCCCGCGCGGATTTCACTGATAACACGGATTTAAAAA
>JAGHSP010000021.1 GCA_018065815.1 Candidatus Sodaliphilus limicaballi
TATAACGCCTGTCGGGGCTATAAATCGCAATTTGGGCATAGCAGCCTGAAATCGCGACATTATCACGAAACATCGTGAATAAAACATAGAATGAGGGTGTGTCAGTGACTTCTGACACACCCTCCCACTGCCCTACGCCGCGAGGGGGCTTACCCCCTCAAAAGGTTGCGGAATATGCCTCGGTCGCTTACCCCCGCGCGAGCAAGCGCACCTTAGCAACAATAAAATCCACTTACCACTTTAGAACGAAGATGTAACATTGACAGCGTGAGTTGTCTGAGGGAACTTCTCCGCACCAATGCACAGAGTGTCAAAGGCATCGCTGCCATCGGTTCTCGCTTCAAGGCGGTCTTCCTCGGTCTCGGCAAGTTTCTCGCCACGCTTGTCCTTACCTCCGTTATAGACACCCGCCGTCTGGACACTTACCAGCAGGTCCTCGTTGTTCTCACGGTTGAACATGGGGCGCAGCTTAGCATGCCCGGCAAACATGCGGTTGATGAGCAGCTGCTTCTCAATATGGTGCATGGGCCTACCCAGATACACATCACGTACCCTCCACCCCCGTTTTTTGAACTCGTTGATGATTACCCACTTGAAATCCTCCTTGTTCACGGCATAGTTTGAACCGAGTGCCGTGGAGTCATAGTAAAACACGACCTCACGACGCTTGTGATGGCGGTAATACTGGCAGAAGTCATCAACGAGTTCGGGGAGTTTGCGTTCAAACTTAACGAAGAATGATTTCAGAATCAGCAACTGAGTCTTGCGAGGCTGTCCAACCACCAGCCAGTTGATATTGGCATTATAGTCAAAGGCAATGCACAGAGGTTGGTTGGGGTCAACATCAGAGTCAGCCAATGAAGAAGGCTCCTTAATCTTGTCGAACTGATACTCCAGGTTATCAAGATAGGAGAAGTTGGTGGCACTGTATTTGTTGTTCTCAGTCATCGAGGAATAGAAACCATCGCGTGCAATGCCAATGCGCTTGCACAGTACAGAGGTCTGGAATGTCAGAGGCGGCAGGTCACGCTTCAGCTGGTTAATGAATGCCTCGCCAAGCACCTGCATGTTGTATATTGTAGATGCCTCACGGTAGTAGGTTGCCACAGAACGCATGCGGCACAGGTCCCGGTTAAGCGTGCGCAGCTGTGAGCGCAGCCAGGCAGGCACTGGTTTGCCTGCCGTGATGAGTTCATGTATCTTCTTCTCGACTCGCCATACCTCATAGACTGTGCCCTGGATGAGTTCAATGAGTTCGGGGTCACACTTACGCTCATAGTCCAGGAACCATGAGCCCTTTTTAGTAACGGGCATATCGGAAGTAATAAGCATACCATGGTGGAAGTAATGCTTACCGAAGTACTGGCGGTTACCACGGTTAGCCGGCAATGTCTCATCCTTCAACTGTTCAAAGTCAATGAACTTTGCCTCGTCAATATCAAGAGCGTCGTAGCTCTGAGAGTTTGAGGTACCGCTTCGATCCTGAGAAATAATGAAGCCGATGCTGCCATTGTAGAACGACAGCACATTGTCATAGTTCTCAGGTCGGAAGATAGGTTCCGGCCAATGCCACGACTTTGGCGGTTTGATGCCAATGCACCAGTGCACATTACGCTTATAGCCCAGCTTCTCCCAGTGTACCAGCATCGATGGCAAAGTGTTTGTCAACGCTCGCTTGCAGTTGGGAGAGACAATGCCCGTGATGGATCCTGGCATGCGCTGCATGTTGCGCAGGTTCCACATGGCGTGAATAACGCCTTTGCCTAAAGCACGACCGGCGCATAGGATTGTGTCCTTTGCGCCCGTGTAAATAACCTCGTTCTGTATGTCATTAAGGTAGAACGGTTGTGGTTCAATCGTTTTCATCAGTTTTCGGTTTTGGTTTGAAGATGTCATCCTCATTGAACTCAACCGATTCAAACTCGACTTCCTGGATTTCCTCACTCCAGTATGATGCGATTTTCTTCTGGATGCGCTCTCGAATGTTAGGTACAGGCTTGAAACCAGCCACAGACGGATCATCAGTCGGTTTAAACGGTTGGATCATTATCTTGTCAAAGCCACGGTCAACGAGATCTTCCTTGTCGAGTTGGGTGTATTTAGCATATTTATCAGCTGCTGCCACCATGCTTTTGGCATCACGGTTGATGCGTGCAATCTCGTAAGCGGCATTAACCATCTCGATGAAGCGGTAGCGATGGTATTCCTTGCTGGCTTTTTGCAAGTCACCCAGCAAAGCTTTTACGACTCTAAGGTCAGCATAAGCTTGAGTTGTCTGCAGCTCATAAGCCTGCATGATATGGTCAACCAGCTGCCGGTCCTTTGTCATCGGGAACTGTAGCCAATAGTTGTATATATCACGCAGGCGAATGATATGACGGCGGGTAGCCTCGGGCAACCCTGCCTCGACCATTTTACTGACATCAGCAAAAAGGAAGTCTTTTGCAGTATCTAAGATTGCTGGCAGCATCACAAAGTCTCATCGGTTAACATATCACGCAGGTAAGCCGAGGTGAGTTGCACAGCCAGGGGCGAACCAACCTTGGCAAGTTCAATCTCCTGCTTACGCAGCTCATGCGCAGTCTCAGCCTTAGCCCTGAGATAAACCTTGCGCACAGGCGAAGACTTATCGTTTATGGCAAGCCTCAGCATGTCCTCGTTTATGTCAAGAAGTGCTGCCATCTCGGATATTGGAGTGAGTGCTGCCGCGAGTTCGGCTATGCGGTCAAGGACAGCCTGGTCAAAGCCTGCCGAGAGGTAACGAAGCATTTTTGAGTTGTATGAATCCATCAGAAATATAATTAAAGATTGCATTGTCAGTGGAGATTATACCGCACTCCATACGGTTGCCTTGTGTTTGATTCTGCGAAGTGACGATTGTCACATGGTGACTACCGTTACTAAACAGCACGACCTTGCTGTGGTTCTCGCAGAGGAACACAGCATCAAAGACCGTTTTTATGAAGCCGGCAAGAAGTACCGTTTTTCGGCTTGCCTTCAAGTCGACAAACAGCGAGCAAGACAGAACAAGACCTTCGTTCTTCAGTCGGTGCAAGCGTCTGATGAACGCATCGCTTGTCGAGAAGGTCGAAATCACGAGTTCAGCAGGACCTATTTGCCGAAGAATCTGGTCAATCACGTCGGCCAGCTGTAAACGGTTGTCAAAGTAAGCCTGCAGAGGCGTGTTTGACAATGGTTTCAGGTGATTGACCTCACGCCTGGGCATTCTCATTTATGTTAATACCCAGAGCCAACAACTCGGCAGTTACAGCGGGACCTATAGAACCGCCGGCACTGCGGAGTGTTGCGACATTGTCAAGGATTTTAGCTTTGGCCTTGTCGGCATTCTCGGCGTTGTCCTCTTCGAGTGATTTAGCAAGCATTTTCTTATACTTGCTAAGAGACTTGCGAGCGGCGTTAATCTTGCGGGCAGCTTGGTCATCAGCAGCGTTGTCTGGCGAAATTGGCGAAGCCGGATCCTCGTCAGGCTCGTCGCCGATGACGAAGTTGTCATAGCGTTCGAGATTAGCGCGGTACTTCTTGTCGGCTTCATCGAGCATCTTCAGATACTCGTAACGGTCGCACGGTGCAGCATGCTCCATAGCCTTCAGCTGTTCAAAAATATTCTTGATGGTTTTATACAACTGCAGGTTATCATCCCAAAGCGCTTGCACTGATGCAGGGAGGCTGTCGTGGTCAGCACGACGGCCTCGGGCAATCTTAGCCTCGGGCAACTCATCATCGGTAGATATGGTTGCAGGAGGAGAAGCAAGCGTCTGTTCTGCTGCAGGAATCACATGAGTTTCGAGTCGGGCAACATCGTCCATGGTCATGTTGTCGAGTCGAATGCGCAGGTGTTTCCTAAGCTCATACTCCAATTTATCGTGAAATTTCTCTGGGCGGCGCAGGATGTTGGCATATAAAAAACGATTGTTGTTCAAGCGCAGCATCATCATTGCGCCCTCCGCAATGTCTCGCTGTTGGCGTGGTGTATTAAGCCATGCCGATATTTGTTCGGTTAGTTTATGATCCATAATGATTAAAATAAAAAGGCCGGGCAGTCCAGGCTACTGTTAGACTGGTGCCCGACCATGGGAAAAGTTCTATGAAGTTAAATTCTTAGCCAGTGATAGCACTTCCATCGGCACCACTGATGTCACCGTCCTCGGTCTCGATCTTACCAGTATAGAACGGAGAAGGCATGATGTCGGTCACAGCCACATTGATGGTGGTACCAGAAGCATCAGTCTCGGCAGAACCACTCTCTTGAGCAGGGGTGGTGTTTGTCTCAAACATCGAGTTACCGAGCAGACGGTACTGGCCATCACGCTGAGGCCACAGATACACAAGGTCGTCAGCATTAGCCTGACGGCAGAATGCAGCAGCCTCTGCGTTATTGCCAGGATAGCGGAAAGCACCAGTGTTGTTGAAGGTCTTGCTGGGCGCTTCACCCTGACTTTCACTGTTTACATTTGAAGCGCTGGCAACTATGTCAATTTTCTTCCAAGTTGCATCAGCCTTCAGTACAAAATTCTCGCTGATAGTAGCGAGAGCACCCATAGAGCCACCTTCTGGCACAACATTGGGTGCGCTGGGGAAGGTAACGATGTCGCTCTTAGGGATATAGAAGATGTGAGGACGAAGTCCGGGAAGCACAGTTGTGCCTTTGCAGTGTGCCAGGCTCTCATAGAGAGCTGTGCTTGCACAAGGATTAGTCTTGGACATAATTCAATCTCCTTTCTTTTTTAGGCATGAAGTTTGCCAACAAGCAAACGCTCTTTGTTAATACTCTCAAACTGTACGCCAAAGAACATCGTAGCGATGAATTGGAGTACAAACGCCTCATGCTTCTCTACGCTGATGTTCTCTTCCTCGCCTTCCTGGTCAACACCCACGAGCATGTTAGAAGCAGGTGAGAGGTGAATGAAGGGAGAGTTGGCCTTGTTGTAGAGAGGAACGAAGTGCACGTTTTCAAACCCTTCAACAACAGTCTTGTCGTAAGAAGTGTTGTAAGGAATAGAGCCAACGGTTGACTGGTAATCCTTGAGATAGTTGCGGTAAATGGCAGGAGAGCAGTAGAGGTTGACACGCTGGCCTGAATCTACCAGTAACTCGCTTGCAGCCTCACAGAGAGCCTTGATGCAATCAACTGCATTGGTGTCAGTGATAGCGGCATCAAACTCATACAAGTTGCCAAGGGCAGCAGTGATTTTGCTGTTAGTGATCTCGGTCTGTGTGATGGTGTCAAAACCATTGAACAAGTCAGCGCTTGTATTGCCGCTGTCGTTGCGAACAGCGTTCCAGATGTGCGACTGGAGGTTGTGACCCAGTTTAGCAGTAAGGTACGACAACACACGCAAAGCGATGTCCACGTTTTTGAGTTCCTCGCCCTTTGTGATCGCGCTGTCATAGATGCTCTTTACAACGCTATTAGGAGAGAATTTCTTCACGACGCTACCCAGGTAGGTGTAAAGCGTGCGACCAGCGATGCTCATATCTCTGTCGTCAATACGAGTCTCGCTGTAAGGACCGAGGTCAATGTCCCCTGTAAGTTCACCAACAGTCTCGGCATAGCGGATGCCACGGCGCAGTGTCATGAACTGGAGAGTCTCCTGCATGGCATGGACAGGCATCTGCAGCAACTCCTTGCGGAACTTCAGCCCACTGAGTTGCAGTTGTTCGGGAGTGATAGTCATTTTACCCATATCAAATGAGGTTTTTAATTTGGTTAAACAATTCTTTGCTGTTTACAGGCTGGTTTTCACCATCTGCTTCATCAACCTTGGTGGTCGAGTCAGCGGGACCCTTCTTGAGGTTCTCAATCTGCTCGTTAAGGCTGGTGATTGTGTTGTCGCGCTCTGTGATGACAGTAGCATCAGCAGTGTGTTGCGACTCAAGCTCATTCAGACGAGTTTCAATCGCCTGCAGTTGGTCGGCGGTAAGTGTTGCATTACCGTCGTTCATGGCGATTGCTTCAACATTAAGCAGGCTCGCCACGTTGGTAAATTTCTTATCCATGATTACTGTGTTAGTGCTGGTGTCTTCACACGCAGCGAGTTTGTTATTTGGAGAAAGCATATCCTTGATTGTTTTCAAGGAGTCAATGATAGTGCGGAATCCGAAAGGTGCACTGTCAGGTTGAATTTCCAATCCTGTAAGTGGCAATCCCACGGCATTGAATTTGCGGGCAAGAGCATTTGTCATTTCAGGCGCTTCGTCCTCGTCCTGAATCTCATCAATGAATCCCCAGTCGAGAGCCTCCTGTGCAGTAAGCCATTTGCTTTCCTTGAGAAGGTCGAGCAACTCCTCTTGAGAGTGGTTCTTGCATCTCGAAGCATACATGGCAGCAAGGACACCGTCAATTTTCTCATTGTCCTCTTTGTTTTTTTGAAGGCGTTCGATTAGTGTTTGCAAATCAGTTGCATTCATCTGTCCGCATTCAAACACTCCATTACTGCACTGATGAACCAGAAATAATGCATACTTGCCCATTACAATACGCTTGGCACCCATAGCGAGCACAGTTGCTGCGCTTGCCACGAAACCATGCAGGTGAGCGGTAACATCGCCATGATCGATGAACTGTTGTCTGATGTCCAGACCATCGTCAAGGCTACCGCCAAGAGATGAAATCTTAACATCAACATGCGCATCTTTATGGCGATTCAACTGACGGCGTATGCTCTGTTTGTCAGTGCCAAGCCACCAGTCGCCAATGTAGTCGTCGATAATGATTTGATAGTCCATAGGTAAGTTAGTTTGTGCAAAGTTATTGCATATATCTATCATGCAAAAAGACCATTTACTCCTTAATTTCCAACAATTCCAAGCAAGTACGCCACAAAACAGTCACAGTTTTGCCACTGCGTTCTGTTGGTTTCTCCGGGAAATTATCATTCACGGTTGTTACCGGGTAAGGCTGTTCATTTATGCCTATTAGATATTGTTTCCCTTCTACAGTGGTGACGCGCCAGCATAGGCGATAGGAATCGGCAAATATTTCCGACCTGGTATGTACAGTCAGTTTGACGGTAGTCAAGCGACTGCCGTTCTCTACATTCTGAGATACTTCCACCGACCCAAGACCATCAAGGCACAACTCAGTAAAGTTGCGCCAATACTGGAGGCTTACCTCTCTGTTTGACAGCAGCACCAAATCTTTCATGTAATGAGTTTCAATGTACTCGACCTTTTTGATATTTTGAAGTAATTGAACCATATCTCTTATTGTTTATGTTTGTGCAGGTTTGTTCGCAGTTGTTTATGGTTGTTCGCATTTCCCGAGATTGGGGTATCTTATCCATCTGATTTTTCACGAGACGGGCTTTGAAGATTTATCCCTTTCTTTGTATATGCATCACGTATGCGGTAATACTTTTGCCGTACTGTTTCCACTCGATCAAGCGATATGCCATGCATTTCACACCAAGCTGCGACTCGTGTGTTAATTCCGATATTGGCATTCTCTATGCGCTTGAGGTCATTCCAAAGGTTTTGAATGAACAAGTCCATTATTGCCTCGCGCACGGCTTTCTTGCCAGCTTCGCCCATGTAGTTATATGAAGCTGGAGGTTTGGCTTTGCTATCAGGTATGCAGATTGCCGTCATTCCTTCTGTTGCCATATCTGGTTGAGCATCTTTTGGCAGGCGTTGGATGAACGCACGTATGACGGCATTCTCATTTGAAGCATTAGGGAACACGACAGGATTACCCAGAGAGTGCGTCAACCACTCTGCCAGGTACTTTTCAAGCCTTATATATATAACAAACTGACTCATTTGAGTACAAAGATACAAAATATATCATTTGTAACGATAGCATATTATAGAAAACAATAATATATTTTTGGT
>JAGHSP010000369.1 GCA_018065815.1 Candidatus Sodaliphilus limicaballi
TATTAAATCTGTGTTATCAGTGAGATCTGCGCGGGGATATTAATCTGCGAAATCTGCGCGTGAGAATATAATTGAGAAATAGATGCGAGATAAAGAAGAAGTTAATAATATCCTTTGAATTTGCGGGCTGATTTCTTGTCGGCCGAATAGATGTATTTCCTCAGCCTGTAGCGTAGCGACTTGTGGTCGAGTTTGAAACTTAACCTAGGGTCATGCATGTGTTTACTTATTGCGTCGCGCTCTTCACTGCTGAGTACTAGTCCCAGCCTGTCAAGTATTTCTATCGACAGGCTGCCGTGTCGGCGAAATTGCGGTTCGCAGTCGCAAATGTCATGCAGCAGTGAGCACAGCACCAGGCTTTCCTGGCCCACCTTCACTGCATGAGGAAACCTGGACTCATACTTGTCGCGTTTAGCAATAGCCATTTTGAGTGTTTGCAGAGAGTGATCGGCCAGACCGCCCATGTAGAGGTGGTGGCTGTGGCAGTGTTTCTTGAAGAAAACGTCGTCATGGGTCATGTAAGCAATCACGTTTTCGATTCCTTCACGACCGGTGCCTTTGAGCAAGTCTATAATAATGTCTTTAACCTTGTGCTGCATGTGAAAAAAATAGAAAAAGAGCAAGTCGTCACGTGTGGCGAAATGCTCTTTTAATAAAAGAGTCGGGGTGAGAGGACTCGAACTTCCGACCTCCACGTCCCGAACGTGGCGCGCTAACCAACTGTGCTACACCCCGAGTCTTTGCCTTGTTAAAAGCGGTGCAAAGTTACAAAATAAACCTCAATCAACAACAAAAAGGGGTAAAAAAAATGAGAAAAAGGGCAAAAAAAAGGCATTTTTTTGAAATTTGATGTGAAAATGGTTGATTATTAGCGATAAAGTTTATAACTTTGCACCGATTTAACGCAAATTTCAGGAAAAAAGTGGCTTCATTCAATGTTAAGTTGAGAAGCATGGCATTTGGAATTGAGACATTTAAGTATCATCTTGATGCCAACTTCTTCAATGAAATAGGGCAGACTGAGGTTCGTTGCAGCGATGTGGAAGCAACAATAGTTGTGGAAAGACGCCGCGAGGACTTCTTTGGCTTGTCTATTACATGCAATGGCACTGTGACTATAGGGTGCGACCGATGCCTTGACGATTTGGTCCATGTTGTAGACACCGTTTATGAAATAGGCGTTAAGCTTGAAGGCACCGACTATGACGACAGCCGCGATGAGCTGCTCATAGTGCCCGAGAGCTGGCGAGAACTCGATGTGGCACCGCTAGTGCGGGACACCGTGTTGCTTACCATCCCCATGACTCACGTTCACCCCGACGGGGAGTGCAACGAGCAGATGTCGGCATTACTCAGTGACCATGCAGCTGAGGGCCTGAATGACGACTTGCTTGACGGCGCAACCAGTGGAGATGAAGGAAGTGATGAGGAAGTGGAGTGTGTTGACCCCAGGTGGGAAGCACTCAGGAAATTAAAAGATAATAATTAAAAAAATAAAAATATTAGAACAAAATGGCACATCCTAAACGTAGACAATCAAAGACTCGTACAGCCAAGAGAAGAACTCATGACGTGGCTGTAGCACCCACTATCGCACAATGCTCTAACTGCGGAGCTTGGCATGTTTATCACACTGTATGTCCCGAGTGCGGCTACTATCGTGGCAAGCAGGTTATGGGCGAGGAAGCTGCTGTTTAATGCATGCAACCCTCAAGCACAGTAACTAGATAAACTTTATTAAGTTGGTGTATCCTAAATATGGCTGCTATGAGCTCATAACACCTTATTTAGGATATGTTTTTAATAGACTAAATTAAGATTTTATATGCTTAACGCAATAATAACAGGCATTGCTTCTTATGTTCCTGACTATGTGCTCAACAACGAGGAGTTGTCACGCATGGTGGACACTAACGACGAGTGGATCATGACTCGCGTTGGTATCAAGGAGCGCCGCATACTTAAGAAAGACGCTGGTTCTTCTTATCTGGGCATCCAGGCAGTGAAAAAGCTGCTTGAAGAGACAGGTACTAATCCCGACGACGTGGATTTGCTCATCTGTGCTACTTCTAACCCCGACTATCGTTTCCCCAGCACTGCATCAGTGATTGCTCACGGCTGCGGACTGGAGAAGAAATGCTATGCCTATGACATTCAGGCTGCTTGCGCTGGCTTCATCGTTGCTGCACAGGCTGCTAACGCTTATATCAAGGCTGGTCTTTACAAGAAGGTAATCGTGGTGTGCGCCGAGAAGATGTCGAGCATGGTAGATTATCAAGACCGTGCTACATGTCCTCTCTTCGGCGACGGTGCAGGTGCAGTGCTCATTGAGCCCACCGAGGACACTTCACTCGGTTTCCAGGACGGCGTGTTCCACGTGGACGGAAGCGGACTCGAGAACCTCGTCTATAAGGCAGGCGGCAGCGCTAAGCCCGCTACTCTTGAGACTGTGGCTGCTCGCGAGCACTACCTCTATCAGGAAGGCCGTGCGGTATATAAGAATGCCGTTATGGACATGTTCAACTCAACAAAGGACGTGATGGAGCGCAACAACCTCAACAATGACAACATCGACTGGTTTGTTGCACACCAGGCCAACATGCGCATCATCGAGGCTGTGGGCGGACGTCTGGGCATTGCCGAGGAGAAGGTGCTCGTCAACATCGAGCACACTGGTAACACTAGTGCTGCCAGCATTCCTATCTGTCTTGATGAGTTCAAGGGCAAGCTCAAGAAGGGCGACAAGATTGTCCTCACTGCATTTGGCGCAGGATTCACTTGGGGCGCATCATATCTAGTTTGGGCTATATAATGCACAGCGGGCAGCGTGTGGGCGCCTAGGCGTGTGCATGTGAGCCTATATGTGAATATATAAGA
>JAGHSP010000347.1 GCA_018065815.1 Candidatus Sodaliphilus limicaballi
AATAAGCGTCAGCAACCACTATGTCAGTCACTTTGATGAGTTCCTTGCTGTAACGCTTGATGACTCCGATGTAATGCTGCACCAGGGTCTTGTTCCTCTGCTTGAGCTCTGACATGCCCGGTGTCTGATGGGCACGAAGCATCATGCAGGTGTTTGCCATGACATCCACAAGTCCGAGGCCCGTAATCTCAAGCCCGTGTTTCATTGCACCGGCACACCCCGACCAGAATGTACCAATATGCGCAGTCTTCTTGCCGGCCTTGCTGATGTAACAAGGATCAATGGCGATAGCCAGAAGCCCTGCCATATCTAGCGAGCGTTTGGCAAGTGACAGGTTGAACAAAAGCCAGTTGATGCACTCCGACCGCTTGCGGTTGAAGTTGCTGCGGTAGGTCTGCTCACAGTGGCTGCCATACCGCTCCATCTGGGTGAAATTTATCTTTCTCGGGATAACCATGTATAATAACAGTATCTCAACGATGAGTTTCTCAAAACTTTTGTTTAACTTTGCAGAAGCATTATTGATAGCATCTCTGCAGATATCTGCATATTGGTCGAGTGAGTCTGAAATATTCATGTGAACTTATGGCTTAGTATACTATAAAGTTACTGATTTTCAGCCACTTGGCCAATTTTGTTTAGTTATTTATTGTTAATGTAACTCGTTTATTTTCAGATGATTAAATTATAAACTAACGGAGTATTGAGAAATAAACACCCTATTTATTTTTCCAAACCAACCGAACCCAAACTGTACACCTCACATTCATAACAACCTTTGGAACAACTCACAACGAATACTCAGGACAAATTCAAAAGTCCATAACCATTGATTCTCTATTTGAGCCATAATAGCAACCCTAAAATATCTAGAGTTTCAGATATCCTAGTGTTTCTAGATGAGGGCAATTAGTATTTTATGCCGTGGGAGTCGAGTAGCGACTTCAAGCGGATTATCTCGACTTTAAGTTGTTCCACCACAGTGTTGCGGTAGCCAGTGCGGGCGTTATACATCCTTTCCTTGATGCCGCCATTCTCAACAAAATCCTTCTCAAGTTTTTGATATAACTGGATAGCATGCGGACAACTGGCGGCCGTTGTGAAGATGGTCGCCAGTTGTTTTCTTTATAGAGGTTCTAGATTTTCTAGAAATTCTAGATAGTCTAGAATGGCCTTACTCGATTGTGAATGTGCCCTTGAGACGGATGTCGGCTGATGATGAGCCTACCATGAGTTGGTATTCGCCCTTGGGAGTGACGAAGCCGTTGGTCTTGTCGTCCCAGTAGCGGAGGTCGGCTTTGTCGATGGTGAGTTCCATCGCGCGGGTCTTGCCCTTGGCCACAGCCACGCGCTCAAAGGCTTTGAGCTGCTTGATGGGCATGTAGGTGCCTGTCTCGGGATAGTGTACATAGACCTGTGCTACCTCGTCGCCATCGCACTTGCCGCTGTTGGTGAGGTCGAACTTCACGTTCACCTTGTCGCCTGCGGCATTGACTTTGAGGTTCTTGTACTTGAAAGTGGTGTAGCTCAAACCGTAACCGAACTCGTAGAGCGGCTTGCCAGTGAAGTACTGGTAGGTGCGGCCCTTGCCGGTGTTGATGGCATAGTCGTCAAACTCGGGGAGGTCTTCCATCGACGAGTAGAACGTGAGGGGCAGCTTGCCGCCGGGGTTCATCTTGCCGAAGAGCGCCTCGGCCACTGCGTTGCCACCCTGCTCGCCAGGATACCAGGCGTCGAGGATAGCGGGCAAGTTCTCCTTCTCCCAGTTGATTGAGAGCGAGCTACCAGCCACGAGGACGAGGATGGTGCGTGGGTTAGCCTTGTAGATTTCGCGCAGGAACTCCTTCTGGTCGGCAGGGAGATCCATTGTGTAGCGGTCCTGGCCTTCACGCTCGATGCTCTTGTCGATACCCATCACAGCGATGGTGTAGTCGCAAGACTTAGCGGCCTTGATAGCGTCGCCGAAGAATTCCATGCGCTGCTTCTCGTCAACCGCGGGAGCGCGCCAGTAGAGGCGTGCGAATGCGTCGCCGCCACCGTCGAAGTACTCAATCTTGATGTCATATTTCTTGCCAGCCTCGAGGGTGATGGGAATCTTGTCCTCGGCAGCGGGACGGTTCACCCATGCGTCGATGACCTTCTTGCCGTCGATCCACATGCGGCAGCCGTCGTCGGTCTTGAGCGAGATGGTGTATTCGCCGCTCACTGTGGGGCAGAGCTCGCCGGTCCAACGAGCCGACATGGGTGCGAACGAACGTGCGGGATCGGGTGGTTGAGAAGCGGGATCATAGTAAATCTCGTCCTCAATGCGGGTGGTTGAGGGAGAGCCTTCGAGGTTGGCATTGGTGAAGTACTCGGCCTTGATGCCACGGGGGAAGAACTCCTTGCTGATGGGCTTGTAACCGCTTGAGCTTGATACCCAGGGAGCGTGAACGACCTTCACCTGGTTGCCCACGAGGTTGCGGATACCGTCGAGAATGGTGACGGGCTCGTTGACGGGCGTACCGCTGTAGTCGCCAAACTCGCAGCGGGCAGCGTTGAGGCCAACGACAGCCACACTCTTGACCTTGCTAGGGTTAAGGGGGAGGATGTTCTTGTCGTTCTTGAGCAGCACAAGGCTCTGGCGAGCAGTCTCAAGAGCGAGTTCCTGGTGTTTCTTGCAGCCCACCACGCTGGGGCTGATCTTGTTATAGGGGTTGAGATCGGGGTCGTCAAACACGCCCAGACGCATGCGTCCACGCAGCAGGTGGTAAGCAGCCGAGTCGATGTCGGCGTCGGTCACGCGATAGTGGTGGTAAGCGTCGAGAAGGGGCTGTGTATATACATTGTCGGCACACTCAAGATCCATTCCTGCCTTCATCATGAGCACGGCTGCAGTCTCGTAGTCGTTGACATACTTGTGCTGGGTGACCATCCACTGCGGTGCGCTACAGTCGCTCACCATGAAGCCGTCAAATCCCCAGTCCTGCTTGAGAACCTTCTGGATGAGGTAGGGATTAGCCACACAGGGTATGCCGTTGACTGCATTGTAGGCAGTCATGACACTCTGCACATTGGCTTTCTTGACACACATCTCATAGGCGGGGAAGTAGTATTCGCGCAGGTCACGCTCGCTGATGACAGCATTGCAGCTTGCACGGTTGTGCTCCTCATTGTTGGCAGCGAAGTGTTTGAGGGTTGACACGGTCTTGATGTATCGAGGGTCGTCGCCCTGGAGACCGCGCACGAATCCCATAGCAATGTTACCGGTGAGAACGGGGTCCTCGCCGTAGGTCTCGGGGGTGCGTCCCCAGCGTGGGTCGCGAGCCATGTTGATGGTGGGCGACCAGAAGCACAGCAGGTCGCTAGAACCGTCGTGCTGCTTCTTGCCCAGTTCAAACTTGTTCCACTTGCCGCGAGCCTCGTCGCTGATAGCGGATGAAACCGAGTGGATGAGATTGGGGTTCCATGTTGCCGATAGCGCGATAGCCTGTGGGAACACAGTGAACTTGCCCGGGCGCACGATGCCGTGCAGGGCCTCGTTGCCGATGTAGAACTTGTCAATGCCCAAGCGTGGAATAGCCGGAGCGTTGTGGGTCATCATGGAGATTTTCTCCTCAACGGTCATGCGTGAGAGCAAGTCCATGATGCGGTCGTGCATGGGAGCATTGGGGTCACGGAAGAGTTCGTTTTGCGCAGTTGCCGCGAGTCCCAGCGACGCCACAGCAGCAAGCGCAATCATTTTTTTGTAAAATTTCATATTGTTTTTTGTAAAGGTTTAAAGGTTTAAAAGTTTAAAAGTTTAAAGGTTTAAAAGTTTAAAAGTTTAAAGGTTTAAAAGTTTAAAGGTTTAAAAGTTTAAAAGTTTAACTTTCATCACATTAATCCGTTAATCTCTCAAACGGTTAAACCCATATTTATTTTAAGTATATCGTGTGGAAGGAGTGGGGCTTGAGCACCTGGTTGAGGTATTGATTGCCCACTTTGATGCTCAGGCTGCGGTCGTCGCCGGTGCGGTTCACGAGCATCACAACCTTTGAGCCGTCGTTGCATGCAAAGGCGAGCACGTCGTCACGATCGGAGGTCTCAAGACGCACGTCACCGGGGTTGAGCCAGTGGCACAGGTGCTTCATGAGATAGAACTCCGGATTGTAGGTCACTGTCTGCGTAGCAGGGTCAACCGAGATGAGCGCATTCTGCTTCCATCCCCATGGGCTCACGTTGCCCTTGCTGAGCACCATGTTCCAGTAAGAGAACACGACGCAGCCGTTGCGCAGGTAGTGGCTCATCTGCCACCAAGTGTGCTCGGCGGCGCCCCAGTCGTTAGAGCCATTGCCGCACTCGGCCTCGGTGTGCATCATCTTGAGGTGAGGATATTCCTTGTTGATATAAGGGATAGCACCCTTGCCGTCCCACTGGAAACCCTCTCCAGCCCAGTATTTCTTTGCCTTGGGGTCGTTGAGTGCAGTGCGGCTCCAGTCGGGGTTGTCGCGATTGCACGTGCCCAGATAAATCTCGGTGTCGAGCCCGTCCTTCTCAAACTGCGGTCCCATGAAGTTGCCCACGAAATAAGCCAGGTCCTGGGGGTTCCAGGGGCAGCTAGAGTATTTAGTGGGCGAGCAAGGCTCGTTCTGCACGTTGATGGCATATATCTTCACGCCCTGCTTGGCATAGGCCTGGACATATTTAGAGAAGTAAAGCGCATAGGCCTGCAATACACCCTTTTCCATGCGAATGCCGGTGCGGTCGAGCTCTTGTTCCTTCTCGCGCGGCAGGCCATTGTGATTGGGCTTGTCGTTGTCGTAGGAACTAGCATAGTGGTTGTTGGCCTTCATCCAAGCCGGAGGAGTCCAAGGCGAGCCCCAAATCTTGAGTCCGGGCTGCACCTTCTGCGCTTCCTTGATGTATCGCAAGAGGATGTGACGGTCGCGGTCGATCGAGAAGTTGATCATGTTGTAGTCGCCGTCCACATCGCACAGCGAGTAGTAGTTCATCGCGAAGTCGCTCGACCCGATGGGCATGCGGCAGTAGGTGAAGTTAGCCTCCTCCTTGCTGAATAGCTTGTTGATCACGTCCTGACGCTGCTCGGGGCTGATTTCACACAGCACATCCCAACCCAGCTCGTTGAAGCATCCTCCCATGCCGTCGAGCGTCTGCATGCGATTGTCGGTAATCTCAATGAGTTGTGCGCCGGCCGCAGGTGCTGTTGTCAGCTTGGCAGACTTGTTGAGCTGCCAGTAGTTACCCTCGGTCGATGTGCGCCACTCCACCTTCTGGGCAGTGGCGGCAAGTGCTAAAGCAAGGCATGATGCCTGTAATAGTGATTTCTTTATCATAATCTTTTTTTTTATTATTCCCTCGGGTGACCCCTCGGGCACGGTGGCTTGCTTGGTTAACGGGCATGAAAAAGTGCTGATTTATCACATTTATCGACTTTATCACGCTTATCACATTAATCATGTTTATCACTTTTATCACCAATTTATCAGGTTGATCACTTTTATCACTTTTTTGAGCGAGTTTTGAACCAAAAAACTGGTCCAAAACAGAAGTGCCTGAAAAGTCGTGAAATCAGTAACTGTCGCAAAATCGCGTTTCGGTGCAAAAATAAGCTGTGCTCGGCAAAATCGCACCATCAACCGAGAAAGTTATTTCTTGATTAAGACGGTGTTGAACGACTTTGCCTTGAGGTTGAGCGTGATCACGTCGCCCTTGAGAGCCACGGTGACCTTGCGGTCGTTCTTGTCCTTGTTGGCAACAAAGACCACCGTAGAGCCGTCCTCAAGCCTGAATGCGAGCAAATTCTCGTCGTTGCCCATAGTCTTCATCTTCACGCTACCGGGCTTCACGTAGTAGCCCAGGTGCTTCATGAGGTAGAACTCGGGGGTGAACTGTGCAGTGTGAGTCTTAGAGTCAACACGCACGAGCACGTTCTGATCCCATCCCCATGAGCTTGTTCCCTTGTCCTTGAGAATCATGTTGAAGTACATATAAGCACCGCAACCGCCTTCGAGATAAGTCTTTATGTTGTCGAAAGTCTTCTCAGCCGCCGGCCAGTCGAAAGTGCCGCTACCGCACTCATTCTCGGTGCACATCATCTTCATGTGCGGCAGCGCGCCGTGGATTTGCTTGAGCACGTCCTTGCCTTCCCACTGGAAGCCCATGCCGGTGAAATACTGCCCAGCCTCGGGATCGGTCATCACGGTCATGAGGTCGTCGAAGTTGCTGGTGTTCATCGTGCCGTGCCACAGCTCCACGTCCTTGTGCTCGCGACGCATGCGAGGTCCGAGATACTTGCCCACAAAATTAGCAATGCCGCGAGGGCTCCATGAGCAGTTGGGCCAGATGTTGTGAGTGTAAGGCTCATTCTGGAACATAATCATGCCAACGTTCACGCCAGCCTTCTTATATTCAGTGAGGAACTTGCACAGGTAGCGAGCATAGGCATCGAGCGTGCGCTCGTCCTGATAAACCATATCCTCGGCACCCGTCTTTACCTCCAGCTTGGGATCCATGCCGTTGAGTTTATCGGCCTTGGTAGCATAGTTGTGGTTGCTCTTCATCCAAGTGGGGGGACTCCAGGGGCAAGCCCACAAAGTCATGTCGGGGTTCACGGCGAGAGCCTTCTTGATGAGCGGAATCATGCACTTCTTGTCGCGCTTGATGCTGAAATGCTTGAGAGCGTAGTCGCCCGGAGTCTCGTCGAGACTGTACCAGTCGCGAGCAAAGTCATTGGCACCGATGGGGAAACGATTGAATGTCAAGCCAATGCCAGTCTTGGTGTTGAACAACTCGTTGAGCACCTTGTCCTGATCCTTCTTTCCGAGCAGGTTGAGAGCATCCCATGAGAGTTCGCCGAAGCAACCGCCCCACCCCAGCATGGTCTGCTCGGTGTAACGTGTCACAATCACGTCATAGACCGTGTGCTGGTCAAACTTGGAAACGCTGTAATCATTCTGTGGCAGCCAGGGAGCAGAAGCAGTCGAAGCCACCCACTCCACGTCCACGGCATGGGCTGCAGCAGCCACTGCCACGGCGCAGACAAATGATGCAAGTTTTTGTAATCTCATTCTCTATTATTAATTAAGTATGTGTTCTATGTTTAATATTTATCATTTAGCGGGATACGGGAGAGCGCTGGGCGGTTCCTGTCCGGGAGCTGAAGCCCATGCTGTGTTGCGGCGTTCGCCCATGACCAGCACTGGTGTGCCACCGTTCTTGATGTCGTCGTGGCTGAACCATGCGCGATTGAGCGGACGTCCGTTGAGCGTAGCACTCTGTATATACTTAGCCTTGTCGGAGCAGTTCTGCGCCACGATGCGCAGAGACTTGCCCCCAGCAAGTTTCATAGTGATGTTGCCGAAGAATGGGCTACCGAGCGTGTAGGCAGGTTGCCCCGGAGTGACAGGATAGAAACCCATCATCGAGAACACCACAAAAGCCGACATGCCGCCGCCATCTTCATCGCCAGGCACTCCCATGAGGTCGTCGCGGAACCACTCGTGCACGAGGTCGCGAATCACCTTTTGCGTCATCCAGGGGCGTCCGGCGTAAGTATATAAATAAGGGATGTGCAGCGAGGGCTCGTTGGCCATGGAGAACTGGCCCACATTGCCAGTGTGGTCGGGCAGCTGGCTGTAGAACTCAAATTTGCTCTTACCCAGCCACTCGCTGAAGGTGCGGTCGAGGTTGTCGCAGAAGTTGTCGCGACCGCCCATGAGAGATATCAGGTCGGCAGGGTTGTGCTGTACGTCCCAGCGATACACCCAGCCGTTGTTTTCGTCGTAATATTCGCGAGCACCCAACCCGCCAGCAAAGCGGTAGTCAATGCCGGGCAAGAAATTTCCGTCCTTGTCCTTGGGGTGGAAGAAGCCAGTCTCGGGGTTGAAGAGGTTGCGGTAGTTGTAGCTGCACTTGAGATAGCGCTGCGCGTCGTCGTCGCGTCCCAGAGCGTCAGCGATGCGTGAGAGGCACCACTGGTCGTAGCTGGTGCCCAGAGTCACGGGAATGGGCTGGCGTTTCTCAAAACCATTAACGCCAGGATCGGTTTCCTTCTCGCCATGGGCAAGGGCGGGAACATAACCATTTTTGTGATAGAAAGAATCCACGCCGCAAGCCTTGCCTCCTTGCCATGGCATGAGGGTCTTCTCCTCAATGGCGCGGCGGGTGTAATCGTAAGCCTTGCCGAGGTCGAACCCACGCAGCCCCTTAGCCCAAGCATCGGCCACGACAGCAACACCGTGGTTGCAGTTCATGCGCCGCGAGTCGCCAGTGGGCGACGGGAAAGTGGGGAACCAGTGGTTGCGGTCTTGCTCGGCAGTGCGAATGAGCGAGTTGATCATATCCACCTCGCGGTCGGGGGCGATGAGCACTCGCAGGGGATGTGTGGCACGATAGGTGTCCCACAGCCAGTCGTCGGTGTAGAACTTGTGGCCGTTGTCGTCATAAACCTTGCCGTCGCTGGGGTTGCGGTAGCGACCACCCTCGCTGATGCACACGGGACGCTCATAGCAGCGGTAGAGCGAAGTGTAGAACACCTTGAGGTCGCTTTCCCTGGCAGGTGCGTCAACGATGATCTTGCCGAGCTCGTCGTTCCACAGCTTGCGAGCCTGCTCGGCCACCTTGTCGAGGGAGAAAGTGCTAATCTCTGCCGTGAGGCTGGCACGAGCCTGATCCACGCTGATGAGCGACACCGCATAACGCAGGTTCACGGTGCTGTTGCCGGCAAACTGCAATGCGACAGCGCCATGGCCAGTTTTGTCGGCAGTGATGCTGCCGTGATGCAGCGCACCCGCCTTGACAGGCACCGCATCGGCCTGAGCAACGAAATATACCCTCACATTGCCCCAGGTGTTCTGGAAGCCAGAGATCTCGCTGCCGCTGACGGTCATCTCGTTGCCATTGACCACAACATATCCGGGTTCCTTGTCGCGGAAGGTGAAGCGGTAGATGGCAGAATGCTGGGCGGGAGCATACTCGGCGTGCACACGCTGACCGTCGATGTCCACGCTGTAGTAATAGGGCTTCACGGTCTCGTTGTCCCAGTCGGTGTTGATGACGTGAGACAATCGCTGCGACTGCGTAGCCGAGATGTTGAAACAACAATTCTCACGATGATTGAGGCAGAGCACTGGCAGTCCGTTGATGCGGGTATCGACATAGCTGCCGCGCTGCGGATAGACGCGCATCATGCCGTAGGGCACGTGCACGGTGGGCAACGTGGGTTGCAGCAGGTGGCTGATGGCCCCCATATAGGGGTTTACATAGTCAACTGGCTGAACCTTGGGTGTGGCAGCCTGGGCCAATGCCGCTACTGACACCAATACCGATAAAAAAAGTTGTTTCATATTAATCATGTTACTGCCGTGTGGAAATGCGTTACTTAAAGAGCTCCCTCGCGGAAATAATACGAAAGTTGAACTGAAAGAAATTAAAATAATTAAAATTATTTAAGTTTCCGATGTTGTCTTGTCAAATATCGCCTATCGCAGGTAGGTCGTGTACTCTGGCAGAAGTTCAGCACGCATTTCATTCGGGGTTTCTTTTATTTCATATAGTGCCCGGAAATTCCAGAGTTTACGGAATTTCCGGGACCATATTTTTTAAAATTAGTTGCGCTGTACGCAGTTCTCAACCATTTCCACCCAGTTACCGTTAGTGTCTTTGTAACGATAATGCATGTGGAAAACATACTGCTTGCGGGCATTTACCTCACAGAAGTTAGACTCGGGGTCTTCGATCTGCTCAACCTCACAACCGCTGTAAGAAGAAACGGAGATTGACTTGTCGGCATTGATAGTAGCCACCAGCGCCAGCTTGGCGATCTCTTCCTTGGTTACAGTAGTGGGGTTGTAGGTAGTAGTACCAGCGAAGAAGCGCACTTGGTTCTTGCTCACGGGAGCCACGATGCGAGTGATAGAGATACCAGCAGCATCAGAGCCACGAGTCTCAACACCAGTTACCTGATAATAGGTAGTATTCTTCATTGTCGCATAGTCGTTCTTGAGCAGGACGCGATACATAACATATTGCTTGTCGGGGTTAATCTCGTGCTCGCTCACGCTCTTGATGCGCAAGGGGATGAAGTAGATTGAGTCGGGGCTCAGTCCGTCGGGATTAATCTTGATGGGGAGCAGAGAGTAGTTGTCGGGGCTGTTAGCCTTGAGAACCACGCTGTAGTTTTCGATAGTGTAATGCTTGGGGTCGAGCTCGTGAGCATACCTAGACTCGTCAAGGTCATAGTTGATGTAGTTGTACTTGCCCACAGCCTCGTCATCATATTCGAGCTGCACGGTGACATCCTTGCTGATGTGCTCAGTGCCGCCGCAATACACGGTTACATAGCCAGTGCTAGTCTCGCCCAGAGCATGCTCGGCCTCGAAGGTGTAGTCAGTGTTGCTGAGCACATATATCACCTTCTTGTAGAGTTCGCCGCGGAATTGAGCGTCCTCGTCGCAACTGGTGAGTGCGACAGAGGCAAGCAGAGCGAGTGCAATATATAATTTGCCTTTCATATTCTTAATAATTTATTGTCGTGAAAATTCAAAGTTATTATAAATTACCAACCAGGATTCTGGTCAAGAGACTTAGACTTGCGCACCTCGTTGCGCTCGAGGGGAATAAATACCATCTTCTTGTCGCACACGCGGTTGCGGTAGTCGCTGTGGTTGATGATGGTGCGAACGTAGTAGTTGGCAGCATCGGCCTCAACGTTCATACCAGTCATGGGCTCGCTTTCAACCTCTTCAAGGATACCCCAACGACGCACGTCGTGGAAACGGCGGCCCTCGCAGAAGAACTCAACGAAACGCTCGTGGCGTATTGCTTCATCGAGCGCTTCCTCGCTTGCAAGCTCGTCGGCGCTGAGAGCGGGCTGACCGCTGCGGAAGCGTACTTGGTTGACAGCAAACGTAGCGTCGGCAAGGTTAGATGCGCGAGAAATGGTGTAAGTCTCGCCGCTAGCCAACTTCACTGTGTGAGACTGAGTGAGGTGGTTAACAGCCTCGGCATAAGAGAGGAGAATCTCGGCATAGCGAATGATAGCGAAAGTCTTGTCGGTGCGGGTAGAACCGTCGCCGTTGTACCAGTTGTCCTCAGGATGGATGTACTTCTTGAGCACGTAACCAGTGATACAGCGGTTGCGGGGCTCCTGGATGGCCTTGTCGCTACCAGCGTTAGCACCATTGTAGTAGTAAACGGTCTGCTGGCTGAAGTTGTTGTTGCTGCAAGAAGTTCCGGGCCAGTAGCAGCCGTTGAAACCAACGCAAGCATAGAAACGCCACTCGCGGTTGACATACATGTTGTTAGTGCCACGGAGCAGACGGTAGCCAGAGAAGACGCTCTGTGTGCGCGCAACACCAGTCTCGCTGTACTCGCCGTCGATCTTGGCTTGCTCGATAGTCTTACCGTTCTTCATGCGGAACTGGTCGATAGCCTTCTGGGGAATGCACATGCCGTTGAAACCATTCATGTAGATGGGGAACGACTGCTGTGTGAAGTCGCGGATAGAGCCAGACTTCTTACCCCAGATGAGCTCCTTGTTCTGAACGGGATAAGTGGTACCGTTGAACATGTTGCAGTAAGACTTGAAGGGGTCGATGTTACCAGCGCCATAGGGGAAGTCGAGATCGCTGACGTTGGCAGGCAGCGGTTCGGTCTTCTCGCTCACGTCGCCACTCTCGACAACTCGAGGCATGGTGTGGAGTTCATATTTCTTCATGTCGATGACGCGCTGGCAAGCTGCTGCTGCAAGAGCCCACTTGTTCTCGTCATATTCCTGTGACACGTAGTAAGCGCCATCGGTACTGCGGGTCCAAGTGCCGAAGTAACGGCGAGCGGCCGCACCACCATTGAAAGCGGGGCTGGCAGCCTGGAGGCGCACACGAGCGATGATGCCATAAGCGGCGCCGCGTGTGGGGCGTCCGAAGTTGTTGACGGGCACCTCGCTGGGGATGTATTTAGCAGCCTCCTCGAGTTCGTTGCAGATGTAGTCAACGGTCTCGTCGTAGGTTGCGCGTCCGCGCTCGTAGTAAGAAGCGTCCTGGTTGTTGTCAAGCACCTCGTCGCCGATGATCACAGCGGGTCCGTGAACTTGTAGAATCTGCCAGTAAGCATATCCGCGCATGAAGTGGGCATAACCCACCAGCTCGGCACGCTGCAGCGGAGTGAGGTCGCGGCACTCGTTGATGCGGCTGATGATCACGTTGGCCTTGCGGATGACCTTGTAGCAAGGATTCCAGGTGTTCATGCCACGGAGGTTGCTGGGGCTCACGAGGCCCAGTGTGAGAGCCTTGCCGTGGAAGAGGCTCTCGGTCATGAGAGTAAAGATTTCGTCGGTACCAGTTTCACCGGGAATCACATCGTTACCGAAGATAGCGCTCTCGTCGGGGAGTTCACCTGCGGCCCCCCAGAGGTAACGCTCCAGATTGTTGCGCGAAGTGAATATAGAGTCATACTTCAAAGTGTCGTCAAAGTAACCGTCAACATCGAGGAATTTCTCGCACGATGTAGCCATTACTACCACCGCCACTATAGCGAGCCAAAAGAGTTTTCTTAAACTTTTCATAGCGTTCATATTATATTTTAATGTTGCGGTTTATTAGAAATTAATATACATCTGTACAGCGTAAGTAGTGGGGATGGGGTAAGCACCGCCATTGTACTCGCTCTGCTCGGGATCCCACAGCTTCATGGGGCTCCAAACTGCCAGATTAGAAATCACGCCCTGGAAGTCGATAGACTTGACGCCGAGACGCTTGATCACGCCATAAGACTCGAGGTGATAGTTGATGTTGATTTCCTGTAGGCGGAGGTAGCGAGAGTTAGCATGCCAGAATGTAGAGTGCTGGGTGTTGTTCTCGTTGCGTCCGTAGCTCAGGCGGGGGAACAGTGCGTTGGGGTTCTCGGTGTCCTTTGTTCCAGAGTAAGAGGCGGGAGTCCAGCGGTTCTTCTGGTCGGCAACGATTGTGAGCACGTTACCAGTCTCACCGTTGTAGAATGGGATGTAACCCTCACCGTTGGTAGTACCGTTAACATAGTAGTAGTCGGTGTTGCCAGTACCCTTGAACATAACGCCCACTGAAAGGTTTTTCCAGCGTCCTTCGAGACCGAAGCCGTACATGAGGCGGGGATAGTTGGGATAAGACAGGGGCACCTTGTCGTCCTCGTCGATTCTACCGTCGCCGTTCACGTCCTTGTACTTGATATCACCCACGGTGTAAGAGCCGAAGGTCTGCACGGGGCTCTGAGCCACGTCCTGCTCGTCGCGGAAGAGGCCGAGAGAGATATAGCCGCGGAATGCGTTGTTGACATATCCGGTGTAGTTCTGGTAGTCATAGGGCTGCTCGGTCTGCTCCCAGTTCTCAACCTTGTTGGCACTGTAAGTGAAGTTAGCACGTCCTGTTATCGACCAGTCCTTGCCGAAGTCGTGAGTGTAAGAGATGTTACCGTCGCTACCGTAGCTCTTCATCTTACCCACGTTACCGAAGGGCATCTGGGTGAGACCTACGTAAGAGGGGATCTGGCTGCGGCGCTGGTAGATACCGTCGCGCATATCCTGGAAGAAGTCAACTACGAATTCGAGTTTCTGGTTGAAGAGCTTACCTTCGATACCGATGTCGGCCTTCTTGGCACGCTCCCAGCGCAGGTTGTTGGCACCCACGCGTTCCTCGGTGATCCAACCGCTGGTGCTACCCCAGCCGCCACCGCTGGTGCTCATCTGCATGAGAGTGAGATAGGGGAAGCGCTCGTTGGTGAGGCGGTCGTTACCTACTGTACCGTATGAAGCACGTATTTTCAAGAAGTTGAGCCATGGAGCAGCCTTGTGGAGCCAGTCGTAGCTAGTGGGAACCCAACCGAGACCGATTGAGGGGAAGAAACCGAAGCGGTGGCCAGCCTCGAAGTTCTCAGAGCCGGTGTAACCGAAGTTTACGTCCATGAAGTAAGTGTCCTTGAAGCCATAAGTCAAACGGCCAGAGAGGCCCTCGTAGCGGATGGGAATTGCGTACATACTGCGCAGAGAAGCATCCTTAGAGTCGATGTTGCCGTCCATGGTCTGCTCGCTACTCATATAATAATAAGCGAGCGCGCCCACGCGGTGGTCGCCGAACACGCGGTCCCAAGTTGCGGTACCCTCGACGTGCCACTTGTAGTACTGCGCATCCTCGTGGCGATAAGTTGCGGGCTGAGCCTCAACGCGCTTCACGAGACCAAGCTCACCGGTGTACTTGCGTGTTGCAGCATAGTACATCTCGGGAAGGATAGAGCGTATTTCCTTGAGGTTAGAAGAGTTGTCATAAGCACCCTGGATGCGGAGCTTGAGGCCCTCGGTGATCATTGAGAGGTCTTGCTTGATCTCGAGGGTAGCCTTGCCGCGGTAGTGGCGAATGCTACTCATACCGGTGTTGTTGAGCATCACGTAGGGCGAGTAAGCATTGTTGGCGCCATAGGCGGGAAGTTCACCGCTAGAGTAGCGAGTGGGGATGGTGATGGGGGTAAGGTTGCGCTGTGTTGCCCACAGAGCGTCGGTGTTGTTGTTACCGGGCTCTTTCTTGGTTGACACGAAACCGTCGGCACCGAAGTAGAGCTGAGTGGTCTTGGTGAGGTTGATATCCAAGTTGGCACGGTAGTTCAAAGTGTTGTAGCCCACAGCAGTAGAGTACTTAGAAGACTTGTCCTGACGGTAAGCGGCACTTTCCATGCTGGTACCCAGAGAGAGGTAGTAGCGAGCGAGGCTACCACCACCGCGAGCGTTGATGAAGTAGGTCTGTGCGAAAGAGTTCTTGTGGAGGACTTCCTTCTGCCAGTCAACATCGGGATAGAGGTCGGGGTCGAGGTGATACTTGATGATGTCCATCTCGATGGGGCTGTAGAGTTCGGTGTTGCCACGCACGGCGCGAGCCTCGTTGGCAAGCTTAGCATACTCGTAAGAGTTGAGGTACTTGGGCATGTTGGTGAGGTGCGACATTGTGAAGTTGGCACGTCCGGTGATCTGGAGACGGTCGGCAGTACCACGCTTTGTGGTCACGAGCACAACGCCGTTAGCGCCACGCACACCATAGACAGCGGTAGCACTCGCGTCCTTGAGGACAGAGAACGACTCGATGTCGGTGGGGTCGATCTGGCTGAGGTCACCCTCAAGACCATCGATGAGCACGAGCGCGCTGCTATTGGCACCGAAGGTACCGATACCGCGAATCCAGAACTCAGAGATGTTCTTACCGGGCTCACCGCTGCGCTGGATAGAGATCACGCCGGGGACACGTCCACCGAGCATGTTCTGGATGTTGGTTGCAGGAGCCTGCAGGTCCTTGGTGTCAACAGCGGTGATTGCACCCACGGTGCTGATCTTGCGCTGGCGGGCAAGACCCACGACAACGGTTTCCTCGAGCATGGTGCTCGAGATTTCCATTTTCACTGTGAGGTCGCTCACGCTCTTGGTGATGGGTATTTCCTGGTTGTTGTAACCCACGCAAGAGACGATGAGGACGTCGTTCTTACCTACTTTGATAGAGAACTTACCGTCGGCATCGGTCGAAGTGCCGGCACCGGGACGGTCTTTAGCATAAACGATGGCACCGATGAATGGTTCGTCATTTTCATCGAAAACGGTACCCGCCACCGTCAGTTGTTGCGCTACCGCTGTGAGCGTGCAGCACAGTAATAATATTATTGCAAATAACTTTTTCATATTCATTAGAATGTATTATTTAAGTATTGCTTAGCACTCACGGTTGTGTTACTCGATAGCGAGTCGGCGGATGCACTGGTTCTCATAGTCGGCCACATAGATGATGCCTTCCTTGTTGAGACACACGCCGAAGGGGCGGTTGAACAGTGCGATCTCGGGGCTACCGTCCTGATAACCGCTCTTGCCGGGCTGGCCGATCACGGTGCTCACCTTGCCGCTGGGGGTCACCTTGCGGATGCAGTGGTTGTTGGTGTCGGCGATATACATGTCGTCGTTCTCGTCGAGGATGAGCTGACGAGGCTCGTTGAACATAGCCGAAGCGCCGTTACCATCGATGTAACCCGACTTACCGCTGATGCCAGCGATGAGGGTGTGGGCACCGGTCTTGATGTTGTAACTGTAGATGCAGTGGTTGTTAGTGTAAGCCAGGTACAGAACCTCGGGGTTCTTGGTTGAGAAAGCAGTGTAAGAGTCACTACCGCTCATGAGGCCAGCAGCAACCTGGGTTGTCAGACCGGTCTCGGGCTCGAACTTGTAGAGGATACCCTGCTTGTCGCGGACATACATGTATCCGTCAACGGTACACATAGCAAACGAGTGCTTGAACTGGATGTCGAAGTTTGACATACCAGTGGTGGGTTTGAGCTGGTGCTTGATGGGGCTCCACATGTCCTCGCTCGACATTGTCCAGTAGTCGTTGTGGTTGTCGGTGGGGATATACACAGTCTTTCCGTCATCGAGCATACAGGGCTGGTTGAGGGGAGCGCCGGTGTCGGGGATGAGCAGACGGCTCACGTCCTCGTCCTCGTTGACCAGGATAACCTTGTTGTTGTTGTAATAACTGTTGCGGTTGCGCAGCGATGCAAAGATGTTGTTGTCATTATCCACTGCCAGATAAGTAGCAGGGGGGAATGAAGTCTGCGCAAGGCCACCCATGACCACGTCGTCGGGGGCACCCACGATACCGCACACTGTGGTAACCACAGTCTGGATTCGGTATTTAAAGGGATTGGGGTACTCAACAGTCTTGTCACCGATTTTCACGGTCACCTTACAGTTTACGAGACCCTGCTCGTCGCCTTCGCCCGGCTTGCGGGGACAGATGGCATAGATCTTGTTGCCGATAGCCTGAATCACAGCTGCCGGCTTGTCGTTGAAGAATACCTGGATCATGCTTGCGTCGCCGCCAAAGTTGTCTCCGTTCAAGATAACCTTGGTTGCAACACCGCCTGAATCAGGATAGAAGTCAGTGAGAGTGATGGGCTTTGAGGGGTCATAGTCCTTCACATCATCCTTAGAGTCCTTGCAAGATGTTGCAAGGCACAGCACTGCCAGCATTGCTGCCACAGTGCCCATTCCTAATTTGAGTAAATGTTTCATTGTTATATAGATTTTAATTTGATTTTTGTGCTTTATTTCTTGTACAAGCGGAACAAGCGAGCGCGGTCGTTGAACGACTTGTAGTTGAGTTTGCCGTTGCTGATGTCAACCTTCTGGTTGGTCCAGCACTCGATGCTGCGGTCCAGGTCAACATTATTAGCGTCGATGCCGAGCTCGGCAAGGTCGAGGCTCACGTTCTGGTCGCCCACGCTATAGTTGAAGTGAGCGATGAGGTAGCTGTCTTCAACCTCGAGCTGGAACAGGTCAACAGAGTTGTTGGCGCCATAGAGCTTGTGGCCGTAGGCAGGACGGAACGACTTGCCCATAGAGATAATTTTGTTCACCTCGGGATAGTTTGTGAACTTGATAGTCTTCTCTTGTGAGATGGGAGTGCCTATATACGAACCCTCGGTTGCGAGGTTGTCGCCCAGGATGCAGTAGCCACACACGGCAGCAGTGGTCATGCGTGAGATGTTCTCGGCCTCGCTGCGGTTGCCCATGCACAGGTGGTCGGGGTCGTTGTAGCAATAAACGCGGTTGAGCCACCATCCGAATGAGAGACTGTTCATCATGTAGCTAGTGTGCCACATCTCGCCCCATGCGTCGCAGCTGATGCGTCGTGCCTCGGCATACTGCGCGGGGAACAGGGGAGAAATTGACAGGTCGAGGATGATATCGTCGCCACAGAGTTCGCGCAGGTAGTTCATACCGTAGTTGTAGGCCTGCACGCCGGTGGTGATTTCGGGATTATAGAAAGAGTCGGCTTCCTTGATGCCCTCGTTGATAAAGTCGAGCTTGATGTACTCGAAGCCACACTCGCGGAACTTGCTGACGTAGTAGTTCATGCGCGAGAGAGAAGCGGGCGAAGTGGGATCGACGCGGCCTGTCATGGTCTTGCCGTCAACCTTCACGCGAGCCTGGCCGTAAGTGTAACCGTTGTTGCCCTCCACGGTGCGGCTGTCGCTACCGCTCCAGTCGTTGAAGGGAGTCCAGTAGATACCGGCCTTCTGGCCATTGGCGTGGCAGCGGTCGGCAAATGCCTTGCGCTCGTCCCAGTTCATATTGTCCCAAGAGTCAAGACCTACATAGACTACTTCGTCCTTGGCCCAGCCCTTGTCCATAAGATTCGTTTTGATAAAGTCGCTCACTGAGAGAACGCCCTCGTAGTTACAATGCTTCTCCATGCCACCCCAGCTGTTCCAGCCATAGATGGCGGGACCGTTGTAGGGACGCTTGGGAGCGATCTGCGCGTTCACGTCGCCGTAAGTCTCCATGCCGGTGCGCCAGTCATCGAAGAGGCCCACCATCATCATGGCGCTCTTCACCTCGGTGCCCTTCACTGTGCCGTGTGGCTGGAGGTAGCCAGGAACGCCCTCGCCACGGCTGTAGTGGTCGCGGGTTGCGGGATGAGTCATGCCGCTGAACACCTCGAGCTTTGACAGGTGGCCCTGTGTGAGGGGACTGCCGGTGAGGCGCACAGCGCTCTTCCATGTGTCGTGCGACACGCTGCCCAGCACGAGACCCTTCTGGGTAACGCCGTTGAACACTGCTGTCACCTCAAACGACACGCTGTCGCGGGCATAGCGTCCGCTAGCCATAGAGGTGAGCGACTGTCCGCGGCTCAAGGGATAACTGCCGTAGGTCACGAAGCCGTCGTTGTCGAAGGGGACGGTGAGGAAACGGTTGTTGGCATCCTGTGGCAGGAACAGGTTTTTAGCCTCGCTGTAGATGGGGCAGATGTAGTTGCTTGCCACCTGGGCGCCGCCATCGCTCAGCACGACCTCGGTGAGCAGGTAGTCCTTGTCAGCCATGAGGTAGAAGTTCTGCTCCACGGTGGGTTTATCATCGGCCTTGTAGGTGATTGTGTACTTGCGGGCACGTCCTGTTGCCGGATTGACAGTGGCGTCGCTGAACGTCACGTCGGTGTAGCTAGTGGTCTTCACCGTGTCGGCATTCACTTTGAACTTGGCATACACTCCGCTCAATACGGCCTGGCCGTCCTTGGCGAGCGACACCATACGGGTTTGGTCATCGTAAGAGATTTTCCATCGGCCACCAACCATGTCGGTCGTGGCTGCATGCATTGTCGCACTCGCGGCTAGGGCCACAAGAGCAACTGGAATTAATTTTCTAAAACTTTTCATTTGCAAATGTATCGTTTTTTTGGTTTTTGTTTCGTTTATATTCTTTGACAAGTGCAAAATTAATAAAACACGGCAAAATAAAATTTCACTAATATCCCAAAAAATATAACAAATGGGTCACAAATGCAACAAACGTCCCGGCACAAACATGCTAAGACGTTGATTTATTGTACTCAATACAATATCCCGCCACACCTGTCCCTTCTACCTGCCAGCGGATTTCGATTAAATATTTTTTGGCCATCTCCCACAGAGGCACCGAGGTCACAGAGAGAAAAAAACATATAATCTGTAAAATCGGCATAACATGTTTTTTATTGAAAAAATAGTGATTTTCAGCTTAATTTCGGCAAATTTCAAGCGCAGCGCCCTTTCT
>JAGHSP010000345.1 GCA_018065815.1 Candidatus Sodaliphilus limicaballi
TATTAAATCAGTGTTATCAGTGAGATCTGCGCGGGGATATTACCCAAAATTCTATTGCTGTATAGTCATGAATATAAATATTTCTGTTAAATAAAGTTAACAGAATGTGTTTTAGTTATTCCAAAACATTGTTGTATAACATATTTACCTTAATTTTGCACTGTGTTTTTCATGGTATTAGATTTAAGGTTAATTAAGATTGGTTGTCGTGAGACAATCAATTTTTTTATATCCTTATAATATACAGTAAGTTACACATTCGCTAGCCTTGCTGGAATTACAATATCCACCCCCAGGAAACGATAAATCACCGAAATTTTGCTGTTTCAAGAAGTTTTATTAAATTTGCAATTGAAAAAGCGTGTGAACTCTTTCATAATGCAAGTATCAAAACTTGTTAAGAAAATCATTTAGTCTAAATTTCCCTAAGTCGTTGGGTCTAGATGTGGCATGTGAATGTAGAATCGAGGCTACAAACGACAGCATGAGGGCATTCCGCAACAACGGTATGCCCCCATTTTTTTTTGATAACGTTGTGTGGTATTGAAGAAAATTTCTTAATTTTGCATATATTTTAAGCAAAAAAGTTCATTTTATGACCAAGATTTTCAGTTCGCTGCTGGTTGTGCTCGTTGTGGCGATTGCGTTGCCTGTAGTTTGTAATGCCCAGATTGTTGTGACCGACGTTGATGAAGTGTTGGGTGCCGACAGCATACGCCGAGAGTTTGACAGCAGACCCTATTTTGGACTCTACAAAGACAATTATTTCACGGCAGGAACCTCGGTGGGGCCTGCTCCCACGCGCGAGAACAGCGACGTGAAGTTCCAGGTGAGCATCGCACAGCGCCTCACCAGGAGCACGCTGCCGTTCAACACCTATGCGTTCCTGTTCTACTCGCAGAAGACGTTGTGGAACGTGTTTGAGAACTCAATGCCTATGCACGACCTCAACTTCAACCCCGGTATCGGTCTGTCAAAGCTGCTCATCTCCAAGAACCGTGTTATAGGCAAGGCGACCCTGCTGGTTGAGCACGAGTCTAATGGCCGCGACAGTATTCAGTCGCGCAGCTGGAACAAGGTGTCGCTCAGTGCGGCGTTGTTCCTCGACCCGCATTTTATGGTGCACGGCAAGGTGTGGATCCCCATCGTTGACGGCGAGAACAATAAGGACATTCTCAAGTACAGCGGTATTTTCCAGACAGGCATCCAGGCCGTGAGCACCAATAAGCGCTGGGTGTTTGACCTCACCTATGTCAAGCGCCAGGGTTGGAACCTCAACGGCAATGTGACCATCAACCTGGGTTTCCGCCTGTTCAAGAAACACAACCAGTTCTTGATGCTCCATTACTACAACGGCTACGGCGAGTGCATGCTCGACTACAATCAGTATCACAACCGCCTGCGTGTGGGCTTGCTCATCAGGCCCGAGCTGTTCAGCGACTTCTAAAAAACGGGGATTCCATACAAAAACCGCCAAAAAAATTTGGGGATTCCATACAAAAACCGCCAAAAAAAATTGGGGATTCCGTCACCAAGCATACCATTTCAGTGACTTTGCGTTGTGGTTTCGTGTGTTCACATAGTGATGATTGTGCTCACTGTGGCTGTGATTATAGCCATCGGCGTGATTTCGGGCCGCAGTAGCAAGGGATTTGCCACGGCGCGCGGCCAGGCAGGCGCGTGGATTGTCACAGGCGCCATCATCGGCACCCTCGTGGGAGGGCAAGCCACCATAGGCACGGCCGAGATGGGTTACAACTTCGGTTTCTCCGGCATCTGGTTCACATGGGGATCGGCACTAGGGTGCCTGTTGCTGTATTTCATGAGCAAACGGCTCAGGGATAGCGGTTGCAGCACGTTGCTCGAGCTTGTGGGCAAGGAGTTCGGCAAGAAAGCCGAGGTCACCGGTTCGCTGCTCAGCCTGTTCGGCATGTTTTTCAGCATCGTGGCCCAGCAGCTTGCGTGCGCGGCGCTCATCAGGGCCATTGTGCCTTGCTCGCTATTTGTCGCGCTGCTTGCGGGCACCGTGATGATGCTGGTATATGTGGTGGGTGGCGGCATGGTAGGTGCTGGCAAGGGCGGTGTGGCCAAGCTCATATTACTATATGGGGCGTCGATTGTGTGCGGGGCTGTGGTGATGTGGCGCACACACGGGCTCGGCGACATTGACCCGGCGCTGTTCAACCCGTTCAACCGCGGTCTTTCGGTAGATCTCAACTCTGCCCTGTCGATGATACTGGGAGTGGTGGCGACGCAGAGCTATGCCCAGGCAGTGTGGGCTGGTCGCAGCACCGCAGTAGCCCGCAGGGGGCGTGTTGCTCAGTGCGGCGCTCATACCGCCCATAGGCGTTGCGTGCACCCTTGTGGGCATGTACATGCACTCTTTGCCTCAGCCCGTACATGCCAGCACGGCATTTCCCGCGTTTGCCTTGCAGTTCCTGCCTCACTGGCTTGGTGGAATTGTAGTGGGCACGCTGCTCATCACCGTCATTGGCGGAGCCACGGGAATAGCCTTGGGCAGCAGCACTATCGTGGTGCGCGATCTCATGCAGCGTCAGCTTGACAAATCGGCCACGCTGGTGCGTTGCACTCTCGTGGGTGTGATGGGTCTTGCCCTGGCATGCGCCACGTTGCTCTCGGGGTCGTTTATCAACGACCTGGGTTTTCTCAGCCTGGGTTTGAGGGCTGCAAGCATACTCCTGCCCATGTCTTGCGCGTTCTTCTTGCCTCGCCGTGTGAGAGGCACTTGTGCCGTGGCGTCAATGATAGGCTCGGTGGCCACAATGATCATGGTGCACGTGGCTGGCCCGCACTGGTTGAGCCCCACGCTGTGCGGACTGGCAGCAGGCACCCTGCCCATCGTCTTTTCCATCATGAAAAAGGATTAAGCATTATTTTATTATAGAGTCCCCGCACCGATCTCACAGATTACACTGATTTTAGACATCTGGGAGGTCGTAAAACCGTGTGGCGAATGCCATCAGAGGGACTGTCCCTCTGATGGCATTTTGTCCTTCGTCTCCGTCGTTTTTGTCTTATGCTGAAAAAACAAAGAACCCCCGGAACTTCGCAGTTCGAGGGGCTTTGATGCTACAAATGTTGCTTTACTTACAGTTTTAAGATTAGATTGTCTGTGGTTATTTTGAGGTTGAATTATTCAAAAAGTTGATTTGTTAAATCAGTCACCAAGACGGTTGTGTCATGATGACGATGCAAAGGTAATATAATAATTTTAATCTGCAATGCCTCTTTAAGTGTTATTTACATTAATTTAATTCTTTTAACTATAAAGTCGCATTATTTA
>JAGHSP010000041.1 GCA_018065815.1 Candidatus Sodaliphilus limicaballi
AATAAAATGAACCAGCTTCGTTATTTCGCAAAAGACGAAGTACCCCCGACTTCTCCACTTCCCCAATTCTCCCACATAGACATAGAAGGACGTAACTATTCTGCAATGGAACTCCCCGCGCGGATCTCACTGAACTCACTGATTTTTTCATTGAAAATATAAATTTTGTGGATTTTTTAGACCTCAGGGAGGTCGTAACTTTGGTTAACCGCTGGACGCAGACCTGCGGGCAATCCAATACTCCGTGGGGGATGGTCTAAAAAATTTTAATCGAAATCTGCTTTAACCTGGAAAAAAATCCCTTAATTCTGTTTCAGTGGCCGGTTTCGGTCAGTTGATGCGGCGGTACTTGGTGTAGAGGTGCAGAAGTCCCTTGATGTGCTTGTAGCCCAGCCACGAGAACGGGTTGCGGGCTGTGGCGCGCTGGTAGGCATGGATGATGGAATACTGCGGCAGGTACTTGATGCGCCATCCGGCCTGACGCAGGCGCAGGCAGTAGTCGGCATCTTCGGGACCATAGAAGATCGCCTCGTCGAGCATACCGATCTGGCTCACCGCCTCGCGTTTCATCATCTGGCATGCGCCTATCACGTAGAGGGGCTCGATGCTGCCGTCGGCATCGGTCTTGTAGTTGAACTTGCGGCGTTGCAGGCGCAGGATGCTGCGCAACTTGGACCTTACTCCGGGATAGGCCCTGAAACTGGGCTGCTGGTTGCCCTGGGCGTCGGTCATGCGGCAAGCGCACAAGCCCACGTCGCTGTGCTCGTCGAGGTAGCGTTCCATGCCCTCGATGGCCTCGCGATTGACGATGGTGTCGTTGTCGAGGATGAGCAGCTTGGCGCCGGTGGCGCGCATGAATCCCTGGTTGCGTGCCGCAGCGATGCCGCGGTTGGTGCTGTTGCACGTGAGCCTCACTTGCGGAAACTCGCGCCGCAAGGCCTCCTGGGTGCCGTCGGTCGAGGCGTTGTCAATCACGATGGTCTCCACATCGCTGCGCTCCATCACGGGGAGCAGCGACGACAAGCACTGGCGCGTGGCGTCAATGTTGTTCCAGGTGAGTATTATGATTGACAGTTTTATCATTATTCAGCAGAATTATCCTAACAGTTTTCTTTTCAATGCCCTGGCGGCATGCATGAACTCTCCCACCGAGGTGAACCGCCCTATGTGGGTAGAGATGAAGTGCCACGACAGGAAGTAGGACAAGTTGTTGCGTTGCAGTTCTCGCTCCATCTCGCGCGCTGTGAGGTGCGGAAAATTGACGATGCTGTTGCGCTGCACGTCGGTGGGCTCATACTTGCCCGTGGCCAGCCAGCCGTTCTCCTTGCACAGCTTGTAGAACTCGGTGCCGGGAAATGGCGACACAATGTTGAACATCACCTGGTCCACCTTGAGGCGTTTGGCCTCGCTCAGGGTGTGACGCACCGTTTCGCGTGTCTCCAGCGGGCAGCACCCTATGAGGATGTTGAGCTTGACTGGCACGCCGTGGCGTTTGAGCGTGTCGATGGCATCGTATATCTGCTTGCTGGTGATTCCTTTCTTTATGTAGGCGAGAATCTCGTCGTCAAACGATTCCACGCCCAGGTCGATGTAGCGGCATCCGCTCTCGCTGAGCATCTGCGCGATGGCAGGCGTGATGGCATCTACCCTGGCCTGGCAGCCCCACACCATGTCGTAGCGGCGCATCACCTCGCACAACCCGCGTGTGCGCTCCTCGTTCCAGATGAAGTTGTCATCGACAAAACCCACTGCCTTGTAGCCCTGCTCGTGCAGCATGCGCATCTCACGGTCCACGCTCTCAACCGAGCGCATGGTGATGAGCGGCTTGCGACCGTCGTTGTGCTTGCGGTGCTCTATCTCACGGGCAAACGTGAGGCTGCTGGGCACGCAGTAGATGCACTTGAACGGGCAGTTGCGCGACGTGAGGGCGGTGGTGTAGCCGTCACATTTGAGCTTGGGGTTGTGGTAACGCCGCTCGCCCAGCAGGTGGCGGGCGGGGAACGGAAGCGTGTCAAGGTCGGTGATGAGGGCACGCTGGCGGTTGTTCACCACCTCGCCCGAGGCGTTGAGATAAGAGATGCCATCGATGGCATCGAGCGGCTTGCCCGTAGCAAGGGCATCAACGAGCTCGCTCACTGTGGCCTCGGGCTCGCCACGCACCACGATGTTGCGGGCATGGACAAGCGTCTTGCGGATGAAATAGGTTGCCCCGGGACCCAGAAAAACCACATAGGCCTCGGGACGCAACTCGTGCACGGCAGCAGTTGCCAGCAGGTCGCCCTCGAGCGACAGGTTCACCATCCACACCATGTAGATGTCGCTGTCGTCGCTGCGCAGCCACTGGCGCCACTCGCGGTCGTCGCAATGGTGAGAGAAGTCACGGTAACTCACATCACACCCGTCCTTGCCCTCCACCACGGCAGCTACGATGAGCTCGTAGATGTTGGGCATGGGATACACCACATGAGTGCAACCCGCCGATCGTTCGGCAGGCCGCTTCCCCACAAGCACCGGCGGCGTGACAAACGTGACTTTCATCGAGTCTTCTTTTAGTTTTTTTGTTATTTATCCAGAGTTTCTAGCGACCTTAACTCAATACACCACGGTACCTATCTTCTCGCCGGCGAGGACCTTGCGCAGGTTGCCCACTACATCCATGTTGAACACGTGGATGGGCAGGTTGTTCTCCTTGCACATGATGGTTGCAGTCATGTCCATCACCTTGAGATTGCGCTCATAAACCTCGTCATAGCTGATGCGGTCAAACTTGGTCGCAGTGGGATCCTTCTCGGGGTCGGCAGTGTAGATGCCGTCCACGCGTGTGCCCTTGAGCATGACGTCGGCCTCAACCTCGATGCCACGCAGCGCCGAACCGGTGTCGGTGGTGAAGAAGGGGTTGCCTGTGCCACACGACATGATGGCCACCTTGCCCTGGTTCATGGCGTCGATAGCGCGCCACTTGCTGTAATGCTCGCCTATGGGCACCATGCTCACGGCGGTGAATACCTGCGAGGGCTGACCCACTGCGTCGAGGGCGCTCGACAGCGCGAGAGAATTAATCACGGTGGCAAGCATGCCCATCTGGTCGCCCTTCACGCGGTCCACGCCACGCGCTGCGCCCGAGAGGCCGCGGAAGATGTTGCCGCCGCCTATCACGATGGCTACCTGCACACCTGCATCAACGATTTCCTTGATCTGCATAGCATAGTCGGCTACGCGTTGAGGGTCAATACCATGGCCTTGTCCGGCCGCCAGCGACTCGCCGCTGAGTTTCAGCAAAATTCTCTTATAGATCGGTTTCATAGGAATTGAGTTTTTTTGACGGTGGGAACCCCACCTGTAAAAAACGCGGGGCGTGTTTTCATTCACAGTCCCCGCGTGTATTGTTAGCGTTGTTTAGTCACGAAATCATTTTCCGGCGAGTGCGTTAGCACGCTCGATGTACTTATCCACGCCATAGTTCTCGGCAAAGGCGGGATAGTTGTCCTTGATGCTCTGATAGAGGTCGGCCTCTTCAACATATTTCTTCTGAGCATGAAGCACAGTAGCTTTCTTGCGCATGAACACGGGAGCGAGGAGCTCGTTGTCGTCACTCAGCTTGATAGCCTTGTCAAATGCGCCTACCGCCTTGTCGAGCTGCTTGAGGTTGACGTAACAGTCGCCCAGCAGTGACTGTGAAGCGGGACCCACGATAGTACCTGCAGCCGAGTAGTCCTCGAGGTATTTAGCAGCCTCTTGGTACTTGCCCTGCTGATACAGGATGATAGCAGCGTTGACAGCAGCGCGGTCGATGTCGCCGGCAGCAGCCTCATAGTCTTTGAGAGCGTTTGCTGTGTCATTCATCAGGATGTACTCACGGTCGGCCTTGCCCACCAGTTCAGTTGCTTTCTCCTTGTTGGGGATGTGAACGAAGTAATAGTAAGCAGCGCCAAGGGCCACGAGGCCTAGCAGTGCTACAGCAGCCCAAGTGAGGACTTTTTTGTTTTTCTCAAGTTTTTGCGCGGTACCAGTCAGCGAGTCATTAACCTCTTCAAGTGTGGTACGTGCGGGAGCAGTTTGTTTCTTTGCCATTTCTATATGTTCTTTTAATTTTTTGCGTAATTATGCAGTAAATACATTTTGACTTGCAAAGGTAATAGATATTTGCCTAAAAATAAAATAAATCACAATTTTTTTTCAATTTTCCACTCATTTGCCCTTATATCGCCTTGCCTAACGAGCAAAACGGGCGAAAAAGCCACTACTTCTGCGCTGCGCGGAACTCGGTGGGGGTGATGCCGTATTCTTCGCGGAACAGCATGTAGAACAGCTGCCTGCTCATGCCGCACTCGCCGGCTATCGCGTCAATGGTGAGGTTGGGGTTCTCGCGCATGAGTTTCACAGCTTCGCGCAGGCGCAGGCGGTTCATGTACTTGGTGTAGGACAGTCCGGCATAGTCACGGAACAGCGTTGCAAACTGCGCCCTGGGTATGCCCAGCTCTTTGGCAAGCTGCTCGCGGTTGAGGCTTGACGCATAGAGACGACGGGTGATGATTTCCTGCTCTATGCGTATGAATGTCTTGCGGTTTTCCTCGTCCTTGGCGGGGTTAGCTTCGGCCGACGGCTGCTCTGGAGCCTCGCCCGCAGCGTCTTGATGGGTCTCGGCGGTTTCCTCTTGCGGCACGGGAGCGGGTTGGTGCTGCTGCAACGCCAGGCGAGTGTCGCTCTGTGCTTGCGACAACATAGCGATGGTGTGCACCAGCGCCTTGTTCTTGTTCTGGACAAACTTGTTGAAACGTCTCACCTTTATTATATAGGCAACCAGCGCGCACACGAGCACTGCACCCAGGATGGCAAGAATGGCATACATGCGGCTGCGCGATGAGTAAAGCTCGGCCTCGGTCCTGCTGTCGTGCACCTCAAACACGGCGTTGAATTCTGCCACTTGGCCTTGCATATCCCTTGCCGTGAGGCTGTCGCGTATCACGTTGTAGCGGTTGAGCGTTTCCAGGGCAGCACGGTAGTCGCCCTTGCCCTCCAGGGCAACGGCCATCGAACCTAGGTTGGCGGCATAACGCCTGTTGATGGTGTCGCCGCTGTGCACCGCCTCGTTGACAAACGTGCGGGTGCGCTCGAGCAACTCGTCATATCGCTTTGACTCGGCAAGGTAGCCGTAGATGCCCTGGCTGCGGCCGGGCACGATCTTTTCGAGTTCGGTGAAGCGGGCGTATGCCTTGTCGGCTTCGGCTCGTCGGCCGGCAAGGGTGTAGAGCGTGGCAAGCAGCGACTGGAGTGTCATTTCCTGTATCTCGGCCTCGTTTTTCATGGGTTTGAGGTCTTTATCTACTTTTCCCACGAGGTTCTTGAGCCGGTCGCACATCTCCAGCGCTTCGTCATATCGCTTGGCCTTGCGCAGCTCGATGGCAAGTCCTTCATATTCGTAGCGCAGGTTGTCGCACTTGCGGCGGTAGTTGCTGGCTTCCATCAGCTTGTTGGCATTTTTCATTTTCTCAATGCCGCCGGCACGGTTGCCCTGGTGACACAGGCTGAGGCCCATCTCGAAGAGCGCTATGGCTTCCATGGGTTTATTGCCCTCTTGCAGTGCCGCTTTGTGCAGTTTCTCGGCAGTCTTCATTTTTTCCGAGATTACCCCCGTGGCGTCATAACACGAGATGAGGCGGTGCAGCAGCGCAAAGGTGTTGTCGTTGTCGCCCTGTTCCTCGGCGGCGGCAATCGCCTCCTTATAGAAATGGATGGCTGTGATGTGCCGCGACGTGTTATAGTTCATGTCGCCCTCCAGGAAGTCAAGGTCCATTGCGCTCAACTTGTGCCCCTTGACGTCGGCACCGCGCTGGCGCAGCTGACTCATGATGTACTCGCTCTTAGCGGGTTCGGTAAACAGGAAGTAGTACAAACCGTCCTCGGTGATCATGCTGTCGGGGACTACGGGTGCCGCTTGCAGGCCTGAAACGGCCACCACGATGATAAGAAGCAGCGATGTGAGCAATCTGTTCATGAGTAGAGTTTTTTGATTTCACCCACAAAGATAATAAAAATTTGTTTATAAAATCGTGTCCAAAAAACGGAAATTCCACAAATTAGACGCGTTTTGTCGGAAGTCACACACTCTTTTTTACGCAAAAGCCCCACAGCGCGTGCGCGAAACAAGTAATTTTGCACCATCAAAAGTTAATGCAAAGTTTAACGAATCGTAATATCAAAAAGACATAGGTAATTTTTCTGCTACATCGGAACCCAATCAGTGCGCGGCACCTTTCGTATTTGTGCTTTATAATGTGTATTCCAATTTCCAATCGGCCGACGCACTCCGATGAGCCAAAGTCCACCTCCTCGCCTTGGCGGCGGGGAGGACTTTTTTTTAGCTCTCCCACGCGGATCTCATCGTTCGCCCACAGAGAACACAGAGATATGACACAAGGGGAACTTCATGAAGGTCAAAATACAGCTTAATCTGCTTTGCATTAAAGATGGATTCTATTAATTTTGTCGAGGCGATTTTGAGAGATGTTTTGAGTAGATTTTGTTATAACAGTCGTTACACTGCATCGTAACCGATGGTCGAGACCGTCGGAGATACCAAAACAGGCTCAAAAGCGACCGAAATAATTAATAA
>JAGHSP010000213.1 GCA_018065815.1 Candidatus Sodaliphilus limicaballi
GCGGTGCACTGCGCTCATCACGCAAGAGACGAATGTGATGAATTGCAGGTTTTCCCTGGCGTTCTTGCCAGGCTTGAACAGTTGTGTACCGGTGTCGGTGCCCAGGCTCCAGTTGTTGTGCTTGCCGCTGCCGTTGAAGCCGGCAAAGGGTTTCTCGAGGAGCAGTACGCGGAAGTGGTGACGACGTGCCACCTGAGCCATTACACTCATCAGCAGCAGGTTGTGGTCATTGGCCAGGTTTGTTTCCTCGTATACGGGGGCAAGCTCAAACTGGTTGGGCGCTACCTCGTTGTGACGGGTCTTGACAGGAATACCCAGGCGATGTGCTTCCATCTCCAGGTCAAGCATGAACTCCTCAACGCGCATGGGGATGGCGCCGAAGTAGTGGTCCTCGAGCTGCTGGTTCTTGGCGCTCTCATGTCCCAGCAGGGTGCGTCCTGTCAACGCAAGGTCGGGACGGGCTGCATATAATGCCTCATCCACAAGGAAGTATTCCTGCTCCCAGCCCAGGTTGGACGTCACATGCTTTACAGCGGGGTCAAACATCTGGGCCACAGCGGTGCCGGCGCGGTCAACGCTGTTGAGTGCGCGCAGCAGCGGGGTCTTGTAGTCAAGCGACTCGCCCGAGTAGGCAATGAAAATGGTGGGGATGCACAGGGTGTTGTCGTGGATGAACGCAGGTGAAGAGATGTCCCATGCCGAGTAGCCGCGGGCTTCAAATGTGTTGCGGATACCGCCGTTGGGGAAACTCGATGCATCGGGCTCCTGCTGCATGAGCAGTTTGCCGCTGAATTCCTCCATCACGCCGCCCTTGCCGTCGTGCTCGATAAACGAGTCATGCTTCTCGGCAGTACCGTCGGTCAGGGGGTGGAACCAGTGTGTATAATGAGTCACACCATTGTCAAGCGCCCATTTCTTCATTCCGGCTGCCACGTCGTTAGCAAGTTCGCGGTTCAGCGGCTCCTTGTCGTCGATGGCTTGGATGAGCGCGTCATAGGTTGACTTGGGAAGATATTCATACATCTTCTTGCGGTTGAATACATACTTGCCAAAGTACTCCGAAGGCGCTTCCTTGGGGATGTCTACCTTGACTGGGGTGCGGTTAAACGCAACCTCTACTTCTTTAAACCTTAAGTGTGACATTTGTAATCCTTTCTTTTAATTATGAATTGTACTAATAAACCTCTCTCTATAAACGAAAAACACCCGCTAAACTCGTTGAGTTAGTGGGTGGCTATTGGGGTGATGAAGTGAGAGAAACGCCTTGGCGCCTCGTGAACAGTAGTTTCTTTTCAAGACTCTCCTCATCATTCAGTCTCAATTTTGAAAGCACAAAGTTACAACATTTTCTCACAACAACCAAATTATTACCCATAAATATTTATCTCTCGTGTAACTCGGGGAAGTATTCTCTCGCAGATTACGCAGATTTTATTCTTACTGAAAGAAATTATTCGAAATTAGAAGAAATTTTTTGCCTCTCGGGGAACTCGGGGAACTCGGGGATTTTTTTCTCTCGCAGATTGCGCAGATTTTATATTTTTAGTTTATTTTCAGTAAATTTCAAGCGCAGCGCCCTCCGCGTGATTTTTTTGACAGAAGAACAAAAGAACAAAAGGAAATGAAATTATTCTAATTATTTTAATTTCTTTCAGTCAAAATAAAATCTGCGCAATCAGCGTAATCTGCGAGAGAAAGAAAACTTCCCGAGTTCTGCGAGTTCCCCGAGAGGCAAAATTAGCGTTAATCTGCGAGAGGTTTGAATTGAGGTGTTTTACTGAAAATATGGGCGGGGGTATTGTGGTTTTGACGAAGATTTACTAATTTTGCGTGTTGGCTATATTTGAATCATTAATTTTCAGAAATATGAAGAAAGCATTATTGTTGGTAGCGCTTGTTGCTATGGGATTGAGTTCTGTGGCACAGAACAAGGCGCAGCAAAAACGCATCGCTGAGGTGCGTACGCTCTATGCACGGGCGATGGAGAATATTAAGGCTGATGCAGAGCTGCCTGAAACCGATAACCACTTGGTGATAGACTTGCATCGCATGATGCCTGGCACTGGCATTCAGAACAAGAAGGTGAGCTGTTATAGCCATGAAGCGGGTGATGAGGATCAGATGTATAAGTGGGACATGTATTTCATGCGCTCGTCCTATAATGTGGCGGCTCTCCAGTTCAACGAGGAATATCTTGTTGACGAAAAAAGCCAGCAGCCTGTGTTTATTTTCTTCGTGGGTAACACTTACCAGCATGATGGCACCATTGAGAAGCGCTACTATTTCAATGCCGATGGCACTCCGTGTTTTCTCCAAATCACCCACAAGGATGATGAGGGCGGTGTGATAAGCAAGGAAGAGATTAAGGACTATGACGGCAACATTGACGCTCTGGACATGGTGCGTTCATTTCACGACAACATGAACATGTATAACAATGTGATGAGTGCCGGATTTCATGAGTAAATCATAGTGTAAGGAATATAAACAAAGCGGGCTGGTCAGTTAGTGACGAGCCCGCTTGCGTTATATAACTCAACTTTAGCAAATGGAACCATCTGAAATTCTCCTATTTGCTCCGATTAGCGTCCTACTGGACGCATCTGCTTGTTGATACTATACCCCCACCGCCACTACGTTCGGCGGTGGGGGTTATTCAGATATTGTCCTGCCGGACAATGAATTAGCAACAATTGCTATAAAAGCTAAAGTAGAACTAGATAAGATAGTTTATAAACTTATTACTCCAATCCTTGGAATTCTTCGTCGGTTTCCCAGTCGATTTCTTTGCATTGGGTGTAGAGCGAGGGGCAGTTTGACACGCGGTAGTGGTCGTCGCCCTTTTGCTTGACAACCTCGACGCCTCGCCATGATGTGTCATATCCGCTGCTTTCGACTTGCAGGTAGATGACATATCCCTTGAGCATCTCGCTGCGCTCGTAGCTGTGGACGGGATGGGTGCGCACTTTTACCTTGTAGGGGTGGGGTGGGTTGTATCCGTTTTGCGGTGTTGCACCTTGCATGAATGAAGCCACTAGATAGGGGCGCGAATAGGAGTCGTTGCGGCGCAAGATGTCGGGGAGACGGCGCATCACACTGGGCACGTTGACCTCGGTGTTGATTTTCTCGATGCATTGGCGACCTGCTACCGAGTCGTTGCGGAACAGTTCCATTGCCATGAGTTGCAGCACGACTGCACCTTGCGGCTCGCTGCCTAGTTGGTTCATTGCTGCCTCAAACTCGGCCACGTTCTTGGGGAAATGCTGGAATGTCACGGTCGATTCGACACCGGCTTTATACTCCTTGTGGTCGATGTCGCCCTCGATGGTCACTTGCTGGGGCCTAACAGTTGTTTCCTTGCCTGCTTGTTCGCCCGTTTGTGCAATGGGCGTGATGGTTTCGTTGCCGCTGTTATCACTGCCACCGCTGCAAGCTGTGAGCGCAAGGACTGCTATGGTTGATAATAAAGTCTTTTTCATGCTGATAGTGTTTTAGAAAAATGGAATATACCAGCCACAGGGCTAGGGTATATTCCATGATGATTGTTTGTGATTTAATTACCAGTTGACCAATAGATTACTCTTTGTTTTCCTCGGTGCTGGTTTTAGCAGCGGCAAGTTCCTCTTTGAGTTTCTTGGTTTGAGCGTTCTTGTAGAGGAAGAAGCCCACGGCTGCAATAACACCAATGACTACAACGATGATCCACGGACGTGCAGCAATCCAGCAAATTACCATCACGAGGAGTGACCAGATTATGCCAATGATGAAGCTGATGAGTGTGGTTCCGAATTCGATAATCTTAGAGATGAAGGGAACAACCTTTGCGATGGTGACAAGGAGGTTGAACATCATCATGATACCGACGCACACTGCCAATGTTCCGCCGACGCGCATGAGCCATTTCCACATTGTAGATTCGCTCTCGGCTGCATCGAGCATTTCTTCCTGGTCAACTTTGCCGCTCATGACCTTGCTGAAGGTCTTTTTGTTGCTGGCTTTGTATTTCTTGAAAGAGTCTTCGGTAACAGTTGCGATGACAGAGATTGTCTTGCAGGGAATGCAAGAGAAGGTGATTTTCACGTCGCCAATCTCGGGAGCATTTGCGTTGCGGCCCAGGTAGAGCTCGTTCTTGTTGACATGAGCATAAGCATAGTTGTCGTTCTGAACTGTGGAGTCGCTAGTGCTGGCGGTGACGGGTGTGGTAACGCTCACGCCCTTAGCGTTGGCAACTGCTCTGTTGAGTTCTTTCATGTTAGCCTCGGGGATGTTGAGACGCATGTCCTCGTTGCCCGAGATGCTCTGGATGAGGAATTCGGGAAGCTTGTAGTCGCCGAAAGCAACATTCTTGGCCCACTCGGTTTTATTGTCGGTGGTGTAGTTCACAGTGTTGGTGTGACCTGCTTCCTCAAAACCGCTAGAGTTGATGGGCTGGCTCACCCACTTCTTCTCGTAGGTGTAGGTGGTGATGATTTCTTCACCGCCGCCCAGCTTGTCTTTTCTTTCCTCGTGGGTATTCTCTTGCCACTGGTAGTATTCTACAGTGCGCTCGAGTTTGATGCCTACAAACCCTACGCCGAAGTCAGGGTCAACGAGAGAGTCGGTAGTAACAGCGTCGGCCGATGCGTGTGCAAGAAGGCCCACGTTGTCGGAACTGCGCTTAGCCACATCGATGTGTTCAACTTTTTCAGCAACTTCTTCAAGCATGTCGCTAGTCTTCTTTGCGTCAAATTCATTGCAACCAATGACATAGGTTCCTACTAAGAATAAACCAATGCCTACGAAAACGCCCATGCATGAGTCTTTTACACGGCTACCATAGCCTACGGTTCTTGTTTTTGTAACTGCCATAAGATAATTTTTTTGTGATTAATATTATTTGATTTTAATTTGATATTGTTTGGGTAATGTATTGAAAAACCGCTCGCGTGCAATGACTGCGACAGGTCCGCCTGTGGTCATGCGCCAAGCGGTGTAGCGGTGCAGCGAGTCGGAGAGTATGCTGTCTTGTGCAAGGATGTCCTTTTCGGTTGTAGCTGTCAAGGTAGAGTCGGCAGCAATTTTGAGGTAATAATTAAATACCTTGTTTTTTTCTTTAATTATCGATTTGCGATGCTGCATGAATCTGGTGTATTCCTTGTTGCACTGTCCCCCGTTGATTTCCCAAGATGTGCGGTGCACCTTGATTGTCGTTTCGCCGGGCTCAAGGACAAAGTAGAACGGCACGGAGTCGTTGCTGAACTTGAGGAAAGCGGCTTTGGGGCCAGTCACATGCCCTTGCCATTCAAAGGCATTTCCAGGTTTGACAACGCACAGTCCTGCCGAGGAGAGTTTGTTGTAGTCTTCTTCCAGGAAGTAAAGCGTTGCACTGTCCCTGTTGAGCGAGGCGTCGTAGGTGCACGAGACATGGAATCCCGAATTGTCGCAGGTGCTTGACGATTCGCTGCAAGAAAACGCTGTGAATGCGGTTAAAATGGCCAATATATAGTAATAATATTTCATTAATACGCAAAATTACAAAAAAATATAATAAAACTGCTTGTTCATCAAAAAAAAAATCGTACATTTGCACCCGCTTATCGCTTAAAGGCGTTAACAAAGACGGGGCTGACTTGGCTTTGACAGCGTGTAGAGGTGGTAGGTAAGCATGCAGAGCGATGATGGCAATGCTCTATAATATCAGTCATTACTAAATTTTAAATGGCGAAAACACTTACGCTCTCGCTGCTTGATCTGAAGCACAGTAGGATCGCTTAATCTCTGTCCCAGGGATAGAGACGAGACATCGCCCGGTGGCCCTTTCTGCGAGGCTTATCGACATGGCGGTGCAGGTATATCGGAGATAGAACGGATCATGCCTCGAGGTCTGTTCGAAATTTAGAGGCTAAGCTCCAGGTTGGTAGTCTTGATCCTGCCTGAAGTCGAAAACCAAGTCAAGACTAAGCATGTAGAAAGCTTATTAGTTCCGCGTTTGGACGAGGGTTCAAACCCCTCCAGCTCCACTGATAAAGGCAACTTGATGATAGAGTCAGGTTGCTTTTTGTATTTTAGCAGTAAATATAATTATGGGTTATTGTATAGATTGTAGTGTGGTTTTCATAAATATTTTGTACATTTGCATATAGATTTAACTGTGTAATCAGAAATTTAAAACATATAATTCCAATGATTAAGAAAATTTTATTAGTAACTTTAGTTTTGTTTTCAATTCAAATGAAGGCTGACAATGTGTTTTTGAGTGATTTCAAGACCACTCATGGTGCTATTCCTTTTGATAGAATTAGCACACCTGACTATGAGCCTGCAATAATGCAAGGTATTCAGGAACATAAGGCCGAGATTGAAGCTATCGCCAATAATCCCGAGCCTGCTACATTTGAGAATACCATTTTAAAGATGGAACGCTCTGGCAAAACCCTTAATCGCGTGCTTGGTGTGTTCTATGCTATGCTGTCGGCCGAGTGTGATGACGCTCTCATGGACGTCTCAATGCGTGTTTCTCCTATCCTTGACGAACACAGCAATAGTGTTACTCTTAACGAAAAACTGTGGAAGCGTGTAGAGGCTGTTTACGATGGCTTTGACAAAAGCAAGTATACCGAAGAGGACTATATGCTCCTCAAGAAGACTCGTGAGTCTTTCATTCGCAGTGGTGCCAATCTTGAGGGCGCAAGCCGCGACAAGTACAAGGAGCTTAGCAAGAAACTTACAGAACTCACATTGAAGTTTTCTCAAAATTGTCTTAAGGACAAGACGCGCTTTCAGTTGTGGCTGACCAAGGATGACCTTGCTGGCCTTCCCGAGAGCACTATTGAGGCTGCTGCTGCCGATGCAAAGGCTAAGGGACGTGAGGGTGAGTATCTCTTTACGATGAATCAGCCCAGCTACAGTCCCTTTATGAAATATTCTTCTCGTCGCGATCTCCGTGAGAAACTTTATAAAATGTATAATAGCCAGTGTACCGATGGTGAATTTAGTAATATACAGATCGTGAAGGATATAGTAAATACCCGCATGGCTCTTGCCCAGGTTTTGGGCTATAAAACATTTGCCGACTACAATTTGTCAAGCAAGATGGCGGGTGATACTAAGCACGTATATGACATGCTCAACCAACTGCGCAAGGCTTATGCTCCCGTGCAGCGTGCCGACATGAAGCGCCTTGAGGAGTTCGCGTCTAAGATGGAGGGCAAGAAGATTACTATCATGCCTTGGGATTATTCTTATTATGCCGACAAGGAGAAAAATGCAAAGTATAGCGTAAACGACGAACTCCTGCGTCCTTACTTTGAACTAAGTAATGTAACAGCGGGAATATTTGGCCTTGCGAGCATGATGTATGGCATCAAGTTCACTGAGAACCACGATGCTCAAGTTTATCACCCTGATGTTAAAGCCTATGACGTAACCGATAACGACGGCAACTTTGTGGGTATGCTATATACCGACTTCTTCCCACGCGAGACTAAACGTGCTGGTGCGTGGATGACCAACTTCCGCGAGGAGAGTGTAGATGAGAATGGCAACGAAGTGCGTCCTCTTGTTACTCTTGTGATGAACTTCACTAAGCCTACCGAATCAAAGCCCTCTCTGCTTACTTTCTATGAAGTTGAGACTTTTGCTCACGAGTTTGGCCATGGTCTCCACGGCCTTCTTGCCAAGGGCAAATACTCATCAATCACCGGTACTAATGTGCGTCACGACTTCGTTGAGCTGTTCTCTCAGTTCAATGAGAATTTCTATAGCGAGCGTGAAGTGCTTGATGGTTTTGCAAAGCATTATGAGACAGGTGAGAAGATACCCCAAGAGCTTGTTGATAAGGTTATAGCATCATCACAATATGCTGCTGCTTATGCTTGTATGCGTCAGCTTAGCTTTGGTTTCCTTGACATGGCATGGTATACTCTGGAAACTCCCTTTGATGGCGACGTGATGAAGTTTGAACAAGAGGCAATGGCTCCGGTTAAAGTGTTTGATCCTGTTGAGGGTTGTGCTATGTCACCCCAGTTTGGTCACATCTTCTCTGGTGGTTATGCTGCTGGCTACTATGGCTACAAGTGGGCCGAGGTATTAGACGCCGACGCATTTGGTAAGTTCAAGGAAGATGGTATTTTCAATGCTGAAACTGCTAAGGCATTCAAGAAAATGCTTCAGGCTGGTGGTACCGTTGAGCCCATGGAACTCTTCAAGGAATTCCGTGGTCGCGAGCCCAAGATTGACGCTCTCATGCGTCGTGATGGCATCATCAAGTAAATAAATACTTATATAGCTCTACTCAGCAATGAGGTAATCTGCCTGATTTTACCCATTGCTGAGTAGTTGTCTTATAGGGTAACTATACACCATAGGGTTTATCTCTCACAGAGCGCGCAGATTGAATTTTTTTATTACTGTCCGGTTAAAATTGCGAGAGTTGTTCTAATTTCCCCAAAAACACTGCTAGTTGCGACACTTTGGCATAACCTGGGCTTGGTATAGAATAAAAAAAGAAAATATTTTTTTTTTACCAGACAGCAAAAAATTTTTTATTCGACTTTAACACATTTAAATAATTGTTGCTAATTAGTTGTTTGGCAGTACAATATTTGAATATTTGAATACCCTCCTCGCTTAGTGTAGTAATGGTGGGTATAAAAAGAAACAAGGCACCAGATTGTGTTCTGATGCCTTGTGTTGTATTGTGTGGATTGATTACTCAGCGGCCTCGGCAGTCTCAGCAACAACCTCGAAGGGAATTTCAACAGAAACTTCCTTGTGGAGCTTAACAGTAGCTGTGTATTGACCTACCTGCTTAACAGCGTCAACAGAGATGAGCTTGCGGTCAACTTCCTTACCGAGTTTCTCAAGAGCCTCAGCGATTTGGATGCTGCCTACAGAACCGAAGATAGTGCCAGTCTCACTAACCTTGGCAGCGATAGTGAGTTGAACGTCCTTCAGAGTTTCAGCTACAGCCTCAGCGTCAGCTTTGATCTTAGCGATCTTGTGAGCGCGTTGACGGAGATTCTCAGCGAGAACCTTCAGTGCAGCGGGGGTAGCGAGTTGAGCCTTGCCAGTGGGGATGAGGTAATTGCGGCCGTAACCGTTCTTTACTTCAACAACGTCGTCCTTGTATCCAAGGTGAGCAA
>JAGHSP010000196.1 GCA_018065815.1 Candidatus Sodaliphilus limicaballi
TAGTTACAGTGACCGATTGAATGCAGAGCGTCACGCAACTAATGCTTTTCTTGCTAATTGCAAAGTAGAAAATGAAATCCCAAAAGATTCAGTCTTTAAGGTAGGACCTGATGCACCATATTATCGCATCGATCCTGATGGTAATGTCTATATGCAGGTGATTAATCCCGGTGACCGCAAGAATGACGCAGCCAAAGATGCTGAACCCATGTATTTCAGATATACTCGCTATAACCTGGAAGACTGGTATTCTAATGGTAATAAGCTTGTCATATATGAATCTAACGAGACCGATATGTCTTCAAGTCCTGCCACATTCAAGTATAAGGACTATTCTCTGCCCACATCGGCGGCATGGGGATATGGCTTGCAGTTGCCTCTCAACTATCTGGGAGCAGAATGTGAGGTGAACCTTATCATCAAGTCACAGTATGGCATTACCAGTGAAATAGCCTACGTTATACCTTTCTTGTATCACGTGCGTTATTTCCACAGTAGTATTTAAATAATTGGGAAAATAATGACAATAACCTCAAACAAATCTTTTCATTTTAATTATTATGTCACTAATTAAATCCATTTCGGGTATTCGTGGAACAATAGGCGGAAACCCCGGAGAAGGTCTTTCGCCTTTAGACATCGTTAAATTCACATCGGCTTATGCTACCTTTATGCGTCGCAGTTCCGAGGTAAAATCAAATGTTATAGTAGTGGGCCGTGATGCTCGTTTGTCGGGCCGCATGGTGCTCAATGTCGTTGTAGGCACGCTCACTGGCATGGGCTTTGATGTTGTTAATATAGGCCTTGCAACTACTCCTACCACTGAACTTGCAGTGATTGAAGAAGGTGCGTGTGGCGGTATCATCATCACCGCTTCACACAATCCCAAGCAGTGGAATGCACTTAAATTGCTTAATGATAAGGGTGAATTCCTTACCGACGCGCAAGGCAAAGAAGTGTTGCGCATAGCCGAAGCCGAGGATTTTGATTATGCCGACGTTGACCACTTGGGACGTGAACAAAAGAACTATACATACCTGCGTCGTCACATCGACCAAGTCCTGGCATTGAAACTAGTCGATGTCGAGGCGATAAAGAAAGCTAACTTCACCGTTGCTGTTGATGCTGTGAACTCGGTGGGTGGCGTAGCAATACCCAAACTTCTTGAAGCACTGGGTGTAAACAAGGTTGAGAAATTATATTGTGACCCCACTGGCAATTTCGGTCACACTCCTGAACCCATTCCCGAAAACCTTACTGGCATTGCTGACTTCATGAAACAAGGCAAAGCCGATGTTGGCTTCGTTGTTGATCCTGATGTTGACCGTTTGGCAATCATTATGGAAAACGGAGAGTTCTTCGTTGAGGAATATACACTTGTTGCAGTTGCCGACTATGTGCTCCAGCACACTCCTGGTGCCACAGTAAGCAATCTCTCGTCGTCACGTGCATTGCGCGATGTGACAGAAGGACATGGATGCAAATACACGGCAGCCGCAGTGGGCGAAGTTAATGTGACAACCGAAATGCGTCGCACTGGTGCGGTCATCGGAGGTGAAGGCAACGGTGGAGTCATCTATCCCGAGTTGCACTATGGCCGTGATGCTCTTGTTGGTGTTGCTTTGTTCTTGTCATTGCTTGCCAAGAGCGGAAAGAAAGTTTCGGAGTTAAAGAAAACCTATCCTCAATACAGTATCGCAAAGACTAAAATAGAACTCACTCCCGATACTGATGTTGATGGTATTCTCGCCGCTACAAAAGAACATTTTGCCAACGAGAAAATGACAACTATCGATGGTGTGAAAATTGATTTTGAAGATAGCTGGGTTCACCTGCGCAAGAGTAACACAGAACCCATCATTCGCATATACAGCGAGGCTCACAGCATGGAAAAGGCTGAGCAACTGAGCGAAGATATCAAGAAAATCATCGCTTCTCTGAAATAACAGATAATTATCATAAAACACAACGGAGTGTATAAATAAAATTTTGCACTCCGTTATTTTTCGAATATAGTGGCAAATATGGAATTTAGTTACTAAATTTGCATACGATAATTTACTACTAAAAAAATGAAATTCAAATTCACTTATTTATTTGCAACAGTACTTTCTTTGACATCAGTATCTAGCATGCTTGCTGTCGACAATGTGCGCACTGATGTGCTAAATCGCAGTTATTATAATGACATTTTTTTGGATTGTGGTATTGGCCTTACTACGCTTGATTCCCTGCCAGCAGCCAGCATGTTAAATTTAAAGTTGGAGAAAGTGGGGTACAGTAGTGATGCCGAAAGGCAAAACCAAATTATTGCAGGAGATTCAACCGACTGGAACGGTCATTTGCTATATCCCGACGGAGCACCTCGATTCAAAGTGTTTTTCATGAATGGAGGTTCTTCGCTTGAACATGCAAGCTCACTCGGCGAGGCTTCTCGCCGTCGCATTAAGGAATTTGTCAATGCTGGAGGTTCTTATGTCGGCACATGTGCAGGAGCCATTATCACATCTCAAGGATATGATGAAACAAAATGCCCCACATATTTAAGTCTTTGGCCGGGTATGTTTGGACGCACTGGAAAGGCTAAAGTATATACAGGAGTAACAATCGAGAAAAATTCGCCTCTATTGAAGTATTATGACTTCGGTGGCGATAAGTATATAAAAGAACTTCGGCATAATCATGGGAATTATCCGCTTGACTTGCCTAAAGGAGCGGAGGTTCTTGCCCGATATGATTTCAAAGAAGGTGGTAAAATGCATGGCCAGCCAGTTGTTTCGGCCTACAAAAAAGATGCCAATACAGGTAGATTGGTTTTGTGCGGTTCTCATCCTGAAGAGATAGTTGATGGCGAACGACGCGACCTGTGTGCGGCTATGATTAAGTATGCGATTGATGGCCGAGGTATTACAAAGATAAAAGGATATCTTAAAAATGGTGAAGTGCGCAAAATGGATCGTCATACTTATGAACGCAATCCTGATTTTACTCGCATTGGCGACATGCAGAGCCATCATTTTGCAGTTGAAATCCCCAAAGGTGCGCGTGACGTTACCTTTAAACTCGTAGGAGCCGAAGGCAGTCACATGACATTAGCCGTATGTAAAGACACTTATGCCTACGATGATGTTGCTGACTTCAGGTCAATCATGGATGGCAACGTCCAGCAGTTCAGCATGGCTCGTCCTGCGCCGGGTTTGTGGTATGTATGTGTCAAGTGTCTAGATCAACCAGTAAGCACTAATGCAGGACAAGCCCACATCTACACAAAACTGCCTGTAAATGATCTCCTCAACGGTGTGCCTTATACAATAGAAGTATCTTGGAAATAAATACAGTTAGTACATTTGACATCTTATGTCAAATTAGTACAAGTGATTTATAATTTAGTTTGCTATATGGCTGTGTCATAACCGACGCAGCCATATATTTTCAACAACATATATGTTACTAAATATTTGTCCGGCAAAAATACTATCATATTGTGTTTACTTATTAACGAAATTAGGGAGAAAACCACGTGGTTTTCTCCCTAATTTCGTTAATAAGTAAAC